>NZ_JBEXHP010000006.1:132399-142340 GCF_040607895.1 Micromonospora sp. NPDC005220 | reverse complement strand
CGGGTCGGGGCCGGCCGGCGGCTCGGTGGTGACCAGATCGCTGGGGACCAGCACCACGGCGGTCACGCCACCCTGCCCGGAGGGGCGCAACCGCACCCGTACGCCGTGCCGGGCCGCCAGCCGGGCCACCACGAACAGGCCAAGTCGGGCGCTCTGCGCCGGGTCGAACTCGGGCGAGCTGGCCAGCCGGGTGTTGGCGGTCTCCAGCGCCGCGTCGGACATGCCCAGCCCCTGATCGGTGATCTCCAGGGCGTACCCGGTGGGCAGCTGCGCCCCGGTGACGGTGACCCGGGTGTCCGGCGGGGAGAAGGCGGTGGCGTTCTCGACCAGCTCCGCGAGCAGGTGGATGATGTCGCCGACCGCCCGCCCCAGCACGCCGGCCGGCTGTACGGCGGTGACGTCCACCCGTTCGTACGCCTCGACCTCGGAGATCGCGCCGCGGATCAGGTCGACCATGGCGACCGGGTTGCGCCAGCCCCGGCCCGGTGCGGAGCCGGCGAGGATGACCAGGTCCTCGGCATGCCGGCGCAGCCGGGTGGCCAGGTGGTCGACCTGGAACAACTCGGCCAGCTCGTCCGGGTCCTCGCTTCGCCGCTCCATCCGGTCCAGCAGGTGCAGCTGACGATGCACCAGGCTCTGGCTCCGCCGGGCGATGTTGAGGAAGACCTCGTTGAGCCCGCGACGCAGGGTGACCTCGTCCACCGCGGCCTGGACGGCGGTGCGCTGCACCTCGGTGAAGGCCCGCCCGACCTCGCCGATCTCGTCGTGGCCGTACTCCAGCGGCGGCGCCTCTCGGGCGACGTCGACCTGCTCGCCACGACGCAGCCGGGTCACCACGTCGGGCAGCCGGTGCTCGGCCAGCTCCAGCGCGGCGGTGCGGACGCCGCTGAGCCGCCGGACCAGGTTGCGGCCGACCCGCAGCGCCACCAGCACCGACACGACCACCGCGACGAGCCCGAGCACGCCGGCGGCGGCCAGCCGCACCAGGATGCGGACCGCCATCGGCACCGACCGGTCGGTGAGAGCGTCGGCCTCGGACAGTTCGAAGTCCCGCAACTGCTGCTGAACCGCGTCCTGGCTGGCCTGCCAGTCCGCCGCGTCGACCGCCGGCCGGCCGGACCGGTTCGGTACGACAAGCGCGTCCTGCATCGTGCGCAGCCGGGTGAACGCCTCACCCTCGGTCAGCCGTTGGTACGCGACCCGGCTGCTCGCGGGCAGGTCGGCCACGGCGCTCTCGGTGAGCCACCGTTGGTTGCCGATGGCCTGTACGAGTTGGGTGTGCTCTCCCTCGGCGAACCGTCCGGCGGTGAGCGCGCCGGCCAGCAGCGCGTCGGTCTGGCCGAGCAGTTCCCGGGAGCGACCCAGCGCGGTGAGCGCCAGTGCCTGCCGGTTGATGTCCGGGTCGGTCAGGGTCGCCATGCCGGCGAACGCCTGGAAGGCCGCCGCGACCATGCCGCTGTACAGGCCGATAGCGCCGGAACGGTCGACCTTTCGGTCGTCGATGAACTTCCGCCCGCTGGGTAACGCCGCCAGGGCGGTGACCAGCTGGTCGACCCGGGTTTCCAGCAGGTCGCCCGCGGCGTCGCGCAGTGGCTCCCCGTCCACCCGGCGGCGCAGTTCGGCGACCGCCCGGTCGGTGCGCCCGCGCTGCTCGGCGAGGGCGGGCAGTTCGGTGTTGCCGGCGAGCTGCACCACCGAGAGCCGGCGTTCCCGTTGCAGCTCGGTGACCACTGTCTCGCCGGGGCGACCCAGGTCGTACAGCAGGGTGCGGGCGGAGAGCAGGTTCAGGGCGGGACCGAAGGTCAGTGTGGTCGCGAAGATCCACAGCGCCAGCAGCGCGGTCACCGGCGCGACGACCAACGCGGTCAGCTTCGAGCGGATCGGCCAGTCGCGGGTTCTCATCAGACCTCGCCCGTACAGGGGTGGCAGGAGGGGTGCCGGCACCGCCGGGCAACGCGCCGGCCGGCTGCGCGCCCGGCCGCATCGCCGGGCACCGGCGCGGGCGCCTTGGGCAGGATACGTAATCAACCGCCGTTGCACTACCGCCCGTCGCGTGAACATCGACGCTCCGGGATGTGCGGGCGGCGGGAATGACGAACGGCCTTGTCTGGAATGAGTCAAGTTTTGCCGGATGGGTGCGGCCCTCATCAGGAAAGTCCCTCGGATCGGGATTGGCGATCACTACGCGGAGGGAATACCAGATGACGAAGGAGGAGCCCATGTCGTCCATGCAGATAGTCGTCATCGTGCTCGTCGTGCTGGTGATCGTCGCGGCGCTGGCCGTGGCCGCCCGCTCGCTCAACAACCGCCGCGCCCTGCGCAACCGGTTCGGGCCGGAGTACGACCGGGTGGTGGCGGAGCAGGACAGCCGGTCCGCCGCGGAGCGCGAGCTGCGCGACCGGGAACGCCGGCATGCCGAGCTCACGCTCACCCCACTCAGCCCGGAGTCCCGGGCCCGCTACGCCGCCGCCTGGGAGGAACTCCAGGTCCGCTTCATCGACTCCCCCGGCGAGACCGTGGGCGACGCGGACGAACTGGTCACCCGGCTCATCGAGGAGCAGGGCTACCCGACCGGCGACTTCTCCGACCAGATCGCCCACCTCTCCGTCGAGCACGCCCGCACGCTGACCAACTACCGGGACGCGCACGAGATCCACCTGCGCAACTCCCGGGGTGAGGCCAGCACCGAGGAGCTGCGGCAGGCGGTCGTGCACTACCGCGCACTCTTCGCCGACCTGCTGGGCGAGGAGCCGGTCGGCCACCGCACGCCCGAACAGCGCCACCACCCGGACCACGACGCCACGAGCCGCTGAGGAGGCCACCGATGCGCCAGGAAGAGCAGCAGGTGAGCAACGACCACCCGGAGGCCGTCCGGTCCGCGCCCGTGCCGGTACCCCCGGCCGGCCGCTCGGACGTCCCTGAGGACGCCCTCGACGAGCGGGGCACCTTCGACGACCAGACCGCCGCCCACGAGCGGACCGACGACACCGACCGGGATGGCGCGTACGACCCGGCCGACGACGAGCTGACCGACGACTCCGACCCGCGCCACCGGCGCGACGACCGGTCCACCGACGAGGGCGGTTTCCACGAGCCGGGACCGCTGCCGACGACGTTCGGCGCCACCACGGTGGCCGACGCGGTGGCCGCCTCCGCACTGGCCAGCCCGCGCCCACAGGATCAGCCGGACCCCCGGGCCGAGCAGACCGCCCAGCCGGGCGACGGCGCCGAGGACGGCGAGCGGGAAGGTCTACGCGCCGACCCCACCGCTGAGCTGCACCGCCGCGACACGGACGTCGACGACGACAGCGCGGACTTCGACGACCGCACCGACTTCGACGACCGCACCGACGCGGACACGTCCGCCCGGACCGTCGTCCCGCCGGGGAGTACGGACGGCGACCCCGAGCGGCGCGGCGACCTGACCGGCGATCGGGACGCGGCCACGGCGGGCGCGGCCGGCTACGGCAGCGCGACACCGGAGATGGTCGACCCGGACGCCGACGGCGAACCGGTTCCCGGCGACGACACCAGCCCCACGCTGGAGTCCGCCGGAACATCCCGACCTGCCGGGTCGACCGTCGCGGCCGAGCCGGCCACGCTCCTCGAGCCGGACACCGCGCAGGGCTTCCGGGACCGCTGGCGGGACGTGCAGCTGCGTTTCGTGGACGACCCACAGGCGGCTGCCGGCGAGGCGCAGTCGCTGGTGGAGGAGGCCATCCAGGCCCTCTCCTCGGCGCTGGCCGCGCAGAAGAACACGCTGGGCGGGTGGCAGGACGCCGGCTCCGCCGACACCGAGCAGCTGCGGATGGCGGTCCGCAACTACCGGGACTTCCTGGACCGCGTACTGGGTCGCTGACCCACCCGACGGACACCTGGCGCCCCGGCCGTGACGGCCGGGGCGCCCTTTTGCGCGCCCACCGGCACCGAGCGCCCGAGACCGCCCGACCGGGTCGCAACACGGCAGTCTCGACCTCGGGGAGTGAAACCGCGCAGACGGGGAATTAGGCGCGCGCGAACCAACGAGTTCGGACGTCGGGACGAGGGGTGACGGGATGGACGGCGACGGTCTTCGGCTCAACATGAACGGCCTGGACTATCTGATTCTTGCGCTGTACTTCGTCACCGTCCTCGGGGTCGGCTTCGCCGCGCGCCGGGCGATCCGGACCAGCGTCGACTTCTTCCTCTCCGGCCGCTCCCTGCCGGCCTGGGTGACCGGTCTCGCCTTCGTCTCGGCGAACCTGGGCGCGTTGGAGATCATCGGAATGGCCGCGAACGGGGCCCAGTACGGCGTGATGACGGTCCACTACTACTGGATCGGCGCCGTCCCGGCGATGGTCTTCCTGGGCATCGTGATGATGCCGTTCTACTACGGCTCCAAGGTCCGCAGCGTGCCAGAGTACCTGCGGCTGCGATTCAACCGCCCCACCCACCTGCTCAACGCGCTCAGCTTCGCCGTCGCCCAGGTGCTGATCGCCGGCGTGAACCTCTACGCGCTGGCCCTCGTCATGCAGGCGCTGCTCGGCTGGCCGCTCTGGACGGCGATCGTGGTCGGCGCGGCGATCGTGCTGGCGTACATCACCATCGGCGGCCTGTCCGGGGCGATCTACAACGAGGTGCTCCAGTTCTTCGTCATCCTCGCTGGCCTCATCCCGGTCACCGTGATCGGCCTGGTGAAGGTCGGCGGCTGGAATGGCCTGATGGACGCTGTCCGCGACTCCAGGCTCGGTGAGGCGGGCCTGCACGCGTGGCAGGACACCGGCAGCACGGCGAACCCGCTGGGCGCGCAGTGGATCGGCATCGTCTTCGGCCTGGGCTTCGTGCTGTCGTTCGGCTACTGGACGACGAACTTCGCCGAGGTGCAGCGGGCCCTCTCCGCGAAGAACATGAGCGCCGCCCGGCGTACGCCGATCATCGCCGCGTACCCGAAGCTGTTCATTCCCCTGGTCACGGTCATTCCTGGCCTGGTCGCCCTGGTGACGGTGAAGGGCCTCGGCGCGGAGAGTGGCGACCTCCAGTACAACAACGCCATCCCTCTGCTGATGCGCGACCTGCTCCCCAACGGCGTGCTCGGAGTGGCGGTCACCGGCCTGCTCGCCTCGTTCATGGCGGGCATGGCGGCCAACGTGAGCGGCTTCAACACCGTTCTCACCTACGACATCTGGCAGGCGTACCTCCGGCCCGGCCGGTCGGACGACTACTACCTGCGGATCGGCCGGTGGGCGACGGTCGCGGCTGTGGTGATCGGGATCGGCACCGCGTTCATCGCCGCCGGTTTCAGCAACATCATGAACTACATCCAGGCGCTCTTCTCGCTGTTCAACGCGCCGCTGTTCGCCACGTTCATCATCGGCATGTTCTGGAAGCGGATGAGCGCTCTGGCCGGTTTCTGGTCGCTGCTGCTGGGCACCCTGGCGTCGCTGGCGACGTACCTGCTCTACAAGGGCGGCGTGATCCACTTCAACTCCGACCTGGAGGAGAGCTTCTGGGGCGCCGGCATCGCGTTCGTCACGGTCGCGATCGTCGCCGTGGTCCTCACCCCGCTCACCGCCCCCAAGCGGGACGAGGAACTGCGCGGCCTGGTGTACGGCATGGGCGGCGTGGACCTCAAGGGCGACGTGCTCGCCGGGGACGCCGTCTGGTACCGCTCCCCGGTGCTGCTCGGTCTGATCGCGGTCGCGCTGGCCGCCCTCTTCTACATCCCGGTCTTCTAAGGAAAGGGGTCGGCAGATGAGCAACGACGGCCAGCCGGCACAGGACCCGCTGATCGACGAGACGCAGGCGGAGCAGCGGCGCTCCGCCGCGGCCCGGCTGTTCGACATCCGCCGGGTGATCGGTGGCCTCTTCGTCGCGTACGGGATCATCGTGACGCTGATCGGTATCTTCGACAGCCGGGCCGAGATCGACAAGGCCGAAGGCGTCCGGATCAACCTGTGGGCCGGGCTGGCGATGCTCGTGTTCGGCCTGCTCATGCTGCTCTGGCAGTGGCTGCGCCCGGCGGAACCGCCGGCGCCGAACGAGCAGCAGCCCGGGGCCTGACCGACTGACCGCACCAGACGAGCGCGGCCCGGCCTGACCGCCGGGCCGTGCGGCATGAGCGCGGCACGAAGGGGTACGCGAGGCAATCAGGCACCGTGTCGGACCCAGGAGGCAGCACCATGACCGATCGCGATCGCCAACCAGCGTTGGAGGACAGCCCCGAGGTGGCCTCGGCGGTGGATGATGACGCCACCGTGCCGCAGCTGCAGACCGGAGGTGGCCCGGACCGGGACACCCCGGTCTTCGCCGAACCCCGCGACCGACCGGCCGACCTCGCGCCGGACACCGACGACCTGATCGGCGACCCGTACGCGGCCGGCACCGGTGCGACCGGGACGGGTACCGGCGCTGGCGGAGACAACATCCGCACCGGGAGCGAACAGCCCTGGGAGCCGGAGGACCTGGTGATGGCCCGCGGCCAGGACCTGACCCCGGAGAACCTGGACAAGGCCCGCCGTGACCTGGCCGAGCAGGGCCGGGCGGCGATCGAACGCACCGTGCCCTGATCGGGGCGTACAAAGGGGGGTCCCCGGCCCGACCTCTGACGGTCGAGCCGGGGACCCGGGGGAACCTGCTGCCAACAGTGCCTCACCAACCACCGGCAGCGGGTTGGTGCGTGAGCTACCCGATCAGAGCGCCGGGTACGCGTTGCGCATGAGCTCCTGGAACTGGGCGGAGAACCAGGCGCCGGAGATCGGCGCGTTGGCCAGTGCACCGGTCGGGTTGTTGCCGTTGCGGGCGTTGCCGCCGTACGTCGGGTCGCACATCCGGTCGAAGCCCTTGCCCTCGTTGTTCGGGATCGCCTGGCTGGAGCCGTCCGACTCACCCGGCGGCTTCACCCAGACGTAGGCGTCGATACCCGTGGCCGGGTTCGCCCGGGGCCGCTCGCCGAGACCGGCACCGGCCTGGTTGCACCAGTTGCCGGCGTGGGCCCGGCGGTCGATCCGACCACCGTTGACGTACGTGTCGACGCTTGTCGTCGCACCCGGGCCGGTGGGCCGGTTGGCGCCGCCCCAGCCGTTGCGGGAGGTGTCGATCAGCATGCCGATGTTGGAGTTGAAGCCCAACGAGACCAGCTTGGTCCGGAACGCCTGGGCGAACGACAGCTCGTCGACGTAGAAGTTCCAGTCGATCCACTTGGACTGCCGCACCGTCTGGCCGTTGACGCTGTCGGTGACCTTGAAGTACGGCTCCTGCAGCGCCGAGTAGTTCGCCGTGTTGGTGATGAACCCGTGCACGTTGTTCACCGTGCTGCCGGAGGCGACCGCAGCGGTCTTCAGGATTTCGGCGCTCGGGTTGAAGTTGCTGTCCCAGCCGAGCCAGCCGTGGTGGCCGGCGTCGATGTAGTTGTAGACGTTGCCGATCGCGCCCAGCTTGGCCAGCGCGTAGCCGACACCGTTGACGTACGCGCCGTTGGCCTTGACCGTGTCGCACATGGCCGTGCCACCGGGCTGACCGGACGTGTTGGTCACCAGGTTCGGCAGCGAGTCGATCTCGATGATGTTGATGATCCGCAGGCTGCTGTACTTCGAGTCACCCTGGATCGCGGCGATCGGGTCGATGTACTGGGACTTGTACTTCGGCAGCTCGTCCGGGCCCAGCTCACCGTTGGAGGCGAGCGCCGAGCAGTCCCGGCCGGGCAGGTTGTAGATCACGAACTGGATGTAGCCGGCGCCCTGGCGCAGCGCCTCGTCCAGGTGGTCCTTCACCCCGAAGGCACCGTTGGAGCTGCTGTTCGGCGTGCCGTTGATCGCGGCGATCCGGTCCAGCCAGACGGCGGTGGGGTTGTTGGAGACCCGGCTTCCGCCGGCCTCGGCGTCCGCCTTGGCCTTCCACTCCGGGTTCACGTAACCGCGCACCCCGGCGTACGGGTTGTCGACCTTGGTGCCGGGCGGAGGCGTGGTGGGCGGGGGCGTGGTGGGCGGGGGCGTAGTGGGCGGAGGCGTAGTGGGCGGAGGCGTGGTGGGCGGAGGCGTGGTGGTGGGCGGGGGCGTGGTGGGCGGGGTGGTGCCACCGTTGCAGACCACGCCGTTCAGGGTGAACGAGGTCGGCTTCGGGTTGCTGCCGCTCCACGCGCCGTTGAAGCCGATGCTCGTCGACGCGCCGGTGGCCAGGGTGCCGTTGTAGGACAGGCTCCGGGCGGTGACCTGGCTGCCGGACTGGGTGAACGTGGCCGACCAGCCCTGCTGCACCCGCTGGCTGGAGTTGGGGAAGGTCCAGCCCAGCGTCCAGCCGTTCAGCGGGTCGCCGACGTTCCTGATGGTGATGTTCGCGGTAAAACCGCCGGGCCAGTCGTTGCTGGTGTACGCGATGTCGCACTGCGTCGCGGCCTGCGCCGCGGTAACCGGAATCGTTACGAGCCCACCGGCGACCAGGGCACCCGCGCCAGCGAGCGCGAGGGCCCGGCGTGGGCCGGTTAGTTTTCTCCACACATTCATGCCACTGATCTCCTTGGGCGAGACCGGGCCCACGTACGGCCCGGCGGGACGGCCCGATGGGCGTCCTGCACGGACGGCCGCCGGCGCCAACGGGATTCTTTGGGGGGCGCCCGACCCGGACGGGCGATGGTGGTGGCGGTGCCCGGCCGATGCGTCGGCCGGTCGATCGGCGGCGGTGTGTCGCCCCGGTTACCCGGGTGCCCTCGACTCCCCTGCCTGCACGGTATGGCTCTCTGAACCGCGTTCGCCGATTCTTACATGGGAGCGCTTCCATGGCAATGGCTCGATACGTCGCTGGGGCCGTTTTCGGACGATACCCCCGACTGCGCCCGAGCGGCACGGGTCGGCCTGGACCCGCCAGTACCGGATGACCGACCCGGCCGGGCACGGTGAGCGTGGAACACCGTGTCGCGCCCACCGGGTGGCGGGAGAGCCGACACGACGCTCGGCGCGGCGAAAGCCCCGCCGCACCCCTTCACCTCTTACTTGGATCAAAGGGCAAAACACGAATCTTTCCCCTTATAAGTCGTGAAACGGTCTAACGTCGGTCTTAGCTCGGTTGTCGCCGGGCTCAGGGCAACAGGGATGGAGTGACGCAGGTCATGGCTAAGAAGATGCTCGGGAAGGTCGTTGCGGGCGCCGCACTCGGCGGCGCGTCGCTCCTGGTGTTCGCGCCGGGGATCGCGTTCGCCGACGGCCACGACGACGGCAAGGTCTACGCCAAGCCGCACGTTGTCAAGGCTGGCGACGAGGTCAAGCTCCTCGAGATCTGCCCGGATCGGCAGGAGCACGCGTACGTGTGGTCCAAGGTCACCGGCAAGGTCAAGCTCAAGCCGGCGCGTGAAGACCGGGGCGAGGACCGCGAGTGGCGTGAGGAGGAGGAGAACTCCTCCGACCACGACAAGGGCAAGGACGAGAACGGCAAGGACGAGCACGGCAAGGACCACGAGGGCAAGGACGACAAGGGCAAGGACGACAAGGGCAAGGACGAAAACGGCAAGGACGAAAACGGCAAGGACGAAAACGGCAAGGACGACAAGGGCAAGGACCACGAGGGCAAGGACGAAAACGGCAAGGACGAGCACGGCAAGGACGAAAACGGCAAGGACGAGCACGGCAAGGACGAAAACGGCAAGGACGAGCACGGCAAGGACGACAAGGGCAAGGACCACGAGGGCAAGGACGAAAACGGCAAGGACGAAAACGGCAAGGACGAAAACGGCAAGGACGAGCACGGCAAGGACGACAAGGGCCAGGACGAGTACGGCGAGGGCGGCCAGGGCGGCGGCGCTGCCGCCGACGCCTACGGCGACGAGGGCAGCAAGGACTGGAAGGGCGAGGAGCACGGCCAGGACGCCGAAGACAGCCGCGACAAGAAGGACTGGGAGTCGAAGGACGAGCACGGCTCCGAATACGGCTCCGACAAGAAGGACTGGGAGTCGAAGGACGAGCACGGCTCCGAAT
>NZ_JBEXHP010000006.1:132133-132300 GCF_040607895.1 Micromonospora sp. NPDC005220 | reverse complement strand
TACGGCTCCGACAAGAAGGACTGGGAGTCGAAGGACGAGCACGGCTCCGAATACGGCTCCGACAAGAAGGACTGGGAGTCCAAGGACGAGCACGGCTCCGAATACGGCTCCGACAAGAAGGACTGGGAGTCCAAGGACGAGCACGGCGGTTACGGCAAGGACGAGCG
>NZ_JBEXHP010000006.1:8599-132036 GCF_040607895.1 Micromonospora sp. NPDC005220 | reverse complement strand
GCGCGGCAAGGACGAGCGCGGCAAGGACGAGCGCGGCAAGGACGAGCGCGGCAAGGACGAGCGCGGCAAGGACGAGCGCGGCAAGGACGAGCGCGGCAAGGACGAGCGCGGCTCGGACGAGCGTGACTGGGACAAGAAGCGCGAGTTCGTCTACTACGGCGAAGCCAAGGTCGACAGGGACGCCAAGCCGGGCCGCTACGAGCTCAAGGGCTCCTGCGGCGAGGGCGAGCTCGTCGTCCTGCCGCACGGCAGTGTCGACGGTGGTGACGGTGGCGTCAGCACCGGCACCGACCGGGGTATGGCCACCGGCGGGGCGGGCCTGCTCGGCGCTGCCGCGCTGGGTGGGATCGTGCTGATGCGTCGTCGGCGGACCGATGGTTCGCTCGTCTGACGTGACGACGACACCGGCCGGCGGCCGTCACGGGAAACCGTGGCGTGCCGCCGGCACGGCCGTCGTCGTCACCTTGGCCATGATCGGCGCCGGCATGATCGGCGCTTCCCTGAAGACCACGCCCACTCCCCGACCGCCGCAGCCGCTGGCCCAGGCCGGCCCCGAGGCGACCGGGCCGGCGAGCACCGCCGACGACGCCCCGGTCGACGGGCAGCCGGTCGGTCAGGGGGGCGCTCCGGCCGGGTTGGCTCGTTCGGTACCGACCAGCATCGAGATCCCCCGGATCGGTGTCGACGCGACGATCATGTCGTTGGGCACCAACCCGGACGGCACCGTCCAGGTCCCTCCGCTGGACAAGGCCAACCTGGCCGGTTGGTACGAGCCCGGTGCGAGCCCGGGCGAGACGGGTAACGCGGTCATCGTCGGGCACGTGGACTCGGCGGTGCTCGGTCCGGCCGTCTTCTTCGACCTCGGCGCTCTCACCCCAGGCGACACCATCACCGTGCGTCGCGCCGACGGAGTGCCGGCGACCTTCACTGTCGACTCGGTGAAGTCGTATCCGAAGACGGCCTTCCCCACCGAGTTGGTGTACGGACCCAGCGACCGGCCCAGCCTGCGGGTGGTCACCTGCGGCGGTGAGTTCGACAAGACCGCCAAGAGCTACACGGACAACATCGTCGTCTTCGCCACGCTGGCGGCGTGACCCGGGACGAACGAAACACGGTCCGGCCGATCGGGGTGCCCCGGTCGGCCGGACCGCGTCCGGCGTACCTGACTCAGGCGGCTGCGGAGGTCCGCACCAGGGTGCGGATCTGGCGCAGCAGCACCGACAGGGCGGCGAGATCCGCCCGCGACTCGTCGAACTCCCCCATTGCCCGCCGAGCCCGGTGGATGGAGGTGGCGTTCGACTGCTCCCACTGCTGCACCCGCTCGTGCGGCGGCAGGTCGTCCGGGGTGGAGTCGAGTACCTCAGCGGTGAGCGCGGCCAGCGCGGCGTACAGGTCGTACCGCAGCGCCATCCGGGCCAGCGTCTGCCAGCGGTCCTCCCGCGGCAGCAGGGAGATCTTCGACAGCAGCGAGTCCACCCGGAACAGGTCGGACAGCACGAAGTAGACCGATGCCACCTCGCTGACGTCCCGCCCGCTGGCGTTCGCGGTCTCCACCACGTCCATCAGACCGAAGCTGTACATCAGCCGGGTCGCCCGCTCCGCCAGCTCGCGGGGCAGCCCACGCTCGGTCATCGAGTCCATGTGCGCGGCGATGCCCTGGCGCTCGTTGCCGTAGAACAGCTCCTCGAGCCCCGGCAGCAGCCGGGTGACCCCGTCCCGCAGTCGGGCGATCTCGGCCGGCACGTCGATCGGCGAGCGCCGGTTGGAGACCAGCCAGCGCACCGCCCGGTCGAGCAGCCGGCGGGTGTCCAGGTAGACGCTGGTCTGCAGCTCCGGCGCCACCTTGTCGTCCAGCGCCTCGATCGCGTCCCACAGGTCGCGCAGGCCGAAGACCTCACTGACCACCACGTACGCCCGGATCACGTCCGCCGCGCTGGCCGCCGTCTCCTCGACCACCCGGAAGATGAACGAGATGCCACCCCGGTTGATCGCCTCGTTGACCAGCACGGTGGTGACGATGTCCCGGCGCAGCCGGTGCCGGCCCATCCGGTCGGCGAACCGTTCCCGCATCGGGGTCGGGAAGTAGTTGACCAGGACGTCGGTCGTCCACTCCTCGTCGGCCAACCCCTCGGTGAGGATCTCCCGCTCCAGGACGATCTTCACGTACGCGAGCAGCACGGCGAACTCCGGGGCGGTCAGGCCGGATTCGCTCCGGACCGCCAACTCCTCGTCCGGCGGCAGCGCCTCCAACGCCCGGTCCAACCCGCCCGAACGCTCCAACTCGTTGAGCATCCGGCGGTGCACCGGGAGCAGCGAGGCGGCCTGGGCCTGGGCGTTGTTGATCGCCCGAGCCTGGTCGTAGTTGTCCCGCAGCACCAACTCGGCGACCTCGTCGGTCATCCCGGCCAGCAGCTCGTCCCGCTCGGCCGTGGTCAGCTCCCCGTCGGCCACCGCCGTGTTGAGCAGGATCTTGATGTTCACCTCGTGGTCGGAGGTGTCCACCCCGGCCGCGTTGTCGATGAAGTCCGTGTAGATCCGGCCACCGGTCAACGCGTACTCGATCCGGCCGAGCTGGGTCCAGCCCAGGTTGCCACCCTCGCCCGCCACCCGGCAGCGCAGGTTGCGCCCGTCCACCCGGATCGCGTCGTTGGACTTGTCACCCACCTCGGCGTTGGTCTGGGTGGAGGCCTTGACGTAGGTGCCGATGCCGCCGTTCCAGAACAGGTCCACCGGGGCGGTGACGATGGCCTTCATCAGGTCCTGCGGCGACATCTGCGTGACGTCGTCGTCCAGGCCGATCGCCGCCCGGACCTGCGGCGTGATCGGGATGGACTTCGCGGTCCGCGAGAAGATGCCGCCGCCTGCCGAGATCAGGTCCGGGTTGTAGTCCTCCCAGGAGGAACGGGGCAGGTCGAACAGCCGCCGCCGCTCGGCGTACGAGGAGGCCGCGTCCGGATCCGGGTCCAGGAAGATGTGCCTGTGGTCGAAGGCGGCCACCAACCGGATGTGCTCGGAGAGCAGCATCCCGTTGCCGAACACGTCGCCGGACATGTCCCCGACGCCGACCACTGTGAATTCCTGGGTCTGGGTGTCCAGGCCCAGCTCCCGGAAGTGCCGCTTGACCGACTCCCAGGCGCCCCGGGCGGTGATGCCCATCTTCTTGTGGTCGTAGCCGGCGGAACCACCGGACGCGAACGCGTCGCCCATCCAGAAGTTGTGCGCCTTGGAGATCTCGTTGGCGATGTCGGAGAACGTCGCCGTGCCCTTGTCGGCCGCCACCACCAGGTACGGGTCGTCGCCGTCGTGCCGGACCACGTCCTCGGGCGGCACGATCTGCCCGCTGACGATGTTGTCGGTGACGTCCAGCATCGCGCCGACGAACTCCTGGTAGCAGGCGACCGCCTCGTCCCGGTCGCCCGGCTTCTGCTTCAACACGAAGCCGCCCTTGGCGCCGACCGGCACGATCACGGTGTTCTTCACCATCTGCGCCTTGACCAGGCCCAGCACCTCGGTCCGGAAGTCCTCCCGGCGGTCGGACCAGCGCAACCCGCCCCGGGCCACCGGCCCGAACCGCAGGTGCACACCCTCGAACCGGGGCGAGTAGACGAAGATCTCAAACTTCGGTCGCGGCGCGGGCAGGTCCGGAATGGCCTGCGGGTCGAGCTTGAACGCGACGTACGCCTTCGGCCGCCCGTCGGCGCGCCTCTGGTAGAAGCTGGTCCGCAGGGTCGCCTCGATCAGCGTCAGGTACGAGCGCAGGATCCGATCCTGGTCGAGGCTGGCCACGTCGTCCAGCGCGCCCCGGATCGTCTCCACCAGCTCACCGCTGCGCTGCTGCCGCTGCTCGGTGCTCAACTCGCCCGGCGCGAACCGGGTCTCGAAGAGCTCCACCAGCAACGCGGCGATCTTCGGGTACGCGACGAAGGTCTGCTCCATGTAGTCCTGCGAGAAGACCGTGCCGGCCTGCCGCAGGTACTTCGCGTACGCCCGCAGCACCACCACCTGCCGCCAGGTCAGACCGCCGCGCAGCACCAGCTCGTTGAACCGGTCCACCTCGGCCTCGCCGCGCCAGGCCGCCGCGAAGGCGTTCTCCACGTGCGGCCGCACCTCGGACAGCTCGTGATGCCCCTCGGGCAGCATGAGGCCGAAGTCGTACAGGTAGACCCGACCGTCGATCCGGTCCACCTCGTACGGGTGCTCGTCGACCACCCGTACGCCGAGCGAGTGCAGCACCGGGAGCACGGCGGAGAGCATCATCGGCTCGCCGTACCGGTAGACCTTGAACCGGACGTCCATCGCCTCGGCCAGGTCGTCCCCCGGCACCCGGGTGCCGGGCCGGGGGGCCAACTGCTTGCGGAACAGGTGCATCTCCAGCTGGCCGGGCTCCTCCAGCAGCTCCAGCTTCGCCAGGTCCTTCATCGCCTCGTACGGCGTGTGCCCGTCCTTGTAGCCCTCCGGGAACGCGTCGGCGTACCTGGTGAACAGGTGCTTGGCCTGCTCGTCGCCGAGCTTGCGCTCCAGCACCAGCCGGTAGTCGTCGTCCCAGAGCCGGGTGGCGTCGGCCAACTCCTCGGCCAGCAGGTCGGCGTCGATGTCGCCGGGCGGCCGCGTCGGGTCGGTACGGACGATGAAGTGCACCCGCGCCAGCATCGACTCGGTGACCCGGGTGGTGTAGTCCACCCCGACACCGTTCAGCTCACGCAGCAGGATGTCCTGCATGCGTAGCCGGTTCTGGGTGGTGAACCGGTCCCGGGGCAGGTAGATCAGGCAGGAGATGAACCGCCCGTACGCGTCCCGACGCAGGAAGACCCGCAGCTGCCGCCGGCCGGCCATCCGCAGCACGCCGATCACCGCGTGGTACAGGTCGTCGGTCTTGATCTGGAACAGCTCGTCGCGCGGGTAGGTCTCCAGGATCTGGATCAGATCCTTGCCCGAGTGGCTGCGCTGGCTCAGGCCGGAGCGATCCAGCACCTCGGCCACCTTGCGGCGCACCACCGGCAGCTCACGGACGCTGGTCCGGTAGGCGGCCGTGGAGAACAGGCCCAGGAAGCGCCGCTCACCGATCACGTCACCGGCGGAGTTGAAGATCTTGAAGCCGATGTAGTCCAGGTACGCCGAGCGGTGCACGGTGGCCCGGGAGTTGGCCTTGGTGATGATCAGCAGGCGCTTCTCCAGCACCTTCTCGTGCGCCTCGGGCGTCATCGAGGAGAGCGACCGCGCCTCCGGCGAGTCGGAGCGCAGGATGCCCAGACCGGTGCCGAGCACCGCCTCCAACGCCTTGCCGTCGACCGGGTCGCCGGCGTCGCCGCCGTCGGCGTCCACCAACCGGTACTCGCGGTAACCGAGGAAGGTGAAGTGGTCGTGAGCGAGCCACCGCAGCAGCTCCACCGAGTCGGTGATGTCCTTCTCCGGCACCGGTGGGCGGTTCTCGGACGTACGCGCGGACGCCAGCTCGTCGGCGAGCGCGAGGGCACGCTGGCGCATCTTCGGCCAGTCCTCCACCGCCTCCCGCACGTCGGTGAGCACCCGCTGCAACTCACGGCGCAGCCGGTCCCGTTCGGCCGCGTCCCGGACCGGATCGATCTCGATCCGCATCCAGCTCTCGATGATGTCGCCGGCGATCGCGTCGTCCGGCTCCACGTCCGCGGAGACCTCGGTGAGCCGGCCCAGCGGCTCACGCCGTACCACCACCAGCGGGTGCACCAACAGGTGCACGTCGAGGTGGTACGAGTTGAGCAGCGCCGTCACCGAGTCGACCAGGAACGGCATGTCGTCCGTGACGATCTCGACGACCGTGTGGTGCTGGTCCGCGTGCGGTTCGTGGATCCGCAGCTTCAACTCGCCCGGCACCCGCTGCTGGGCGAGATCCCGGTGGGCCCGGGCCGCGTCGAGCATCTCTTCCGCCGTGAAGCCGACCAGCTCCTCGTCCGGGGCGAACCGCCAGAAACGGCCGACAAGTGTCGCCGCGTCATGGTCGTCCCCGGCGAGCGCGACGGCCTGGGCCACCAGGCGCTCCGCGTTGGGGACGGGTTCGTCGAGCTCGGCGTCCTCCACGTCGTCGGCCAACGCCTCGGTCGGCAGGCCCAGCTCGTAGATGGTGTCGATGCTCGACCCGGTCAGCCCGGTGACTCCCGTGTCGAGTCGGCCGTAGCCGTCCCCGTCGGTCGCCGAATCGAAGCTGTCATCGTCCCGGCCGGAGTCATCCTGCCGGAGGTCGGGTTCCGGTTTGATCGCCGGACGCCGGTCCATCGGTGCCACTCCCCTCGACCCACCGCGTTGTGGGTCACTCTGCCGCCCAGCCTAGGCCCTGCCGTTCTGCGCCTTCGTCGGCGGACCACCGGCCGGACGTCCGGATCGGGACTTTGTCCTTTCACCCGTTGCGGGTCCGAGGTTGGCCGGCTGCGGGATACCCCGCCAAGCGATGTTCATCACACCGGAGCACGGCCCGTCTTTGAGCGCGGCCGAGCACCTGGGGACGTTGGGGACGCCGTTCGCGTACTACCGTGCGAGGGCAGTCCGAGAGCGGAAGGACCAGCTTCATGCCCTTGTCGTACCCCCGGCCCCACCGGCCGAACCCCGCCCGCCGGCTGGCCGCCGCCGTCACCACGGCGCTGCTCGCAGCGGGGGTCCTGGTCGGCTGCTCGGGTGAGGACGGGCCGCAGCGCTCCGTCGACGCCTTCCTCGCCGGCTGGCGCAGCGGTGACCTCCAGGCGGTCGGCCTGATCGACCCGCTCGGCGCGAAACTGCCGTCGGCCGACGTGGCCCGCGAGATCAAGGACCTCTCCGGCGAGCTGGCGGCCACCCCGCCCACGCTGACCCGTCGTGGCGATCCGAAGATCACGAAGGACATCGCGACCACGACGGTCCAGGTGGAGTGGGCCCTGCCCGGTCAGACCCGCTGGGCGTACGACCGGGAGGTGCGGCTCGCCCACGGCGACGACGATCAGTGGCAGGTGATCTGGGAGCCGAAGGTGGTGCACGAGCAGCTCACCAAGGGTGACCGGTTGGCGTTGCGGCGCGACGCCGGCACCCGGGCCGGGTTGCTGGACAACGCCGGGAAGCCACTGGTGACCCCTCGCCCGGTGGTCCGGGTGGGTGTCCAGCCCAACGCGGTCACCGACCTCAAGAAGCTCGTCAAGGACCTCGACGCGGCGTTCAAGGCGATCCGCCCGGCGCTGGTGCCCGGCGTCGACCTGGCCGACCTGCCCGATCGGGTGGCCAAGGCCGAGCCGGGTGCCTTCGTCGAGGTGGTGTCGCTCCGCGAGGAGGCGTACCGGCAGATCAAGCCCCGGATCTACGACCTGCCCGGTACCAAGTTCGTCTCCGACAAGATCGATCTGGCACCCACCCGCGAGTTCGCCCGTGCGCTGCTCGGCACTGTCGACCCGGCGCAGGCCGACGACATCGCCGCGCACCCCGACCGGTACGTCGTCGGCGACATGGTCGGGCACGGCGGGCTACAGGGCCGCTACGACGAACGTCTGCGCGGCGGCCCCGGGCTGACCGTGGTGGTCGAGCGCCCGGCCGAGGACGGCAAGCTCGAACCCACCGGCGCCGAGCTGTTCCGCCGGGAGCCGCAGCCCGGGCAGGCGCTGAAGACCACCCTGGACGTGGCCGTCCAGAACGCGGCCGACGGGGCGCTGCGCGCCGAGCCGCGCCGATCGGCAATGGTGGCGCTCCGGATCAGCGACGGCGCCGTGCTCGCCGCGGCCAACGGCCCCGGGCCGGCCGGGGAGAATCTGGCCTTCGACGCCCAGGTGCCGCCGGGCTCCACCTTCAAGATGGTCAGCACGCTGGGCCTCCTGGACCGGGGCGCGGTCACCCTGGACGGGCCGGTGGACTGCAAGAAGACCTTCACCGTGGACGGCCGGTCCTTCAAGAACTCGGACAACTTCGAGTTGGGGTCGGTGCCGTTCCGCACCAACTTCGCCAAGTCCTGCAACACGGCGTTCGCCTCGCTGGCCCCGAAGCTCGGCGCCGACGGGCTGGCCGCCGCCGGCCGCTCGCTGGGCCTGGAGGGTCAGTGGGACATCGGCACGGACGCGTTCACCGGCAAGGTCTCGACCGGCGGCAGCCTGGCCGAGCAGGCCGCCGCGTCGTTCGGGCAGGGCACCACGCTGGTCAGCCCGCTGGCCATGGCCGGCGCGACCGCCGCCGTCGCCCGCGGCCGCTTTGAGCAGCCGAAGCTGCTGATCGACCCGGCGCCGGCCAAGCCGGCCCCGGCGGGTGAGCAACTGAAGCCGGAATCCGTCGCGGCGCTGCGCACGATGATGCGCGAGGTGGTCACCGCCGGCACCGGCAGCGCGCTCAAGGACGTCCCGGGCGAGGTGTACGGCAAGACCGGCACCGCCGAGTACGACGACAACCCGGCCCACACCCACGCCTGGTTCGTCGGCTGGCGCGGCGACGTGGCGTTCGCCGTCTTCGTGGAAAAGGGCGGGGCCAGCACCGCCTCAGCCGTCCCGATCGCCGAGCGCTTCCTCCGCGCCCTCCCGACCACCTGACCTCACCCACCCCGGCGGCCCCGGCCACCGTCCAGGGGGAGGCCACCGCTCGGCCTTGATCCACTCGGTTTCGGTGAAACTGGGGTGTCCAAGCCACTCGGACGCCCCGGATTCACTGATACCGAGTCGATCAAGGACAGGTGGCCGAGAGTCGGGTCAGGCGGTGTCGGCTTCGTGCCCTTCGGACGGGTTCTGAATCGACGGAGAGATGCGTCGGAGCAGACCTGGGCCGGCCGACGCCGGCGGGCCGACCGGTTCGCGCTCGACCAGCGGCGCGATACCGGCCGCGACGCCCGATGGCTCCGGGTGGGCCGGTCCGCCCGTGCCGGGCGATCCCGCCTCGGCCGGGGCGCCGCGAGGCACCGTGCCCGGGGTGCCGCCGCCAGCCGGCCCAAGCGCGGCCGGTCCGAGTGCACCCGGCCCGAGCGCGGCCGGCCCGAGCCCGGCGGAGTCGAGGTCGGCGGGGACATCAGGCCCCGCGACCCGCTCAACGCGGTCGAGCCCCTCAGGCCCGGCCAGCCCGTCAATCCCAACCAGCCCGTCGAGCCGCTCGACACGCTCGGCGCGGGCGGGACGCTCGGCACGGTCGACACGCTCGGTGGCGGTCGAGGCCCGGCCGTTGCCGCGGCGCGGGGAGGGCGTCGGCCGGGCCGACAGCAGTCGGGGCGGTACGGCTTCCGGGGCGGTCACCGGCGCCAGACCGGCGACAACGGTGTTCACGATCTCGGCCGCGTACGAGCCGTCCGGGTCGTAGTCGGGGTCGAAGACGGTCAGTTCCACGCCGAGGCAGTGTGGGGTGTCGACCAGGCCGGCGAGCAGGATCTCCAGCTCGGCGAAGGCGATTCCGCCCGGGTCGGGGGCGTCCACGGCGGGCATCACCGCGGGATCGAGCACGTCCACGTCGATGTGCACCCAGTAGCCCGCGCAGTCGGCGAGTTGCTCGTGCGCCCACTGGGCCGTCCGGGCGGCGCCTTCGGCCCGCAGCGCCGGCACCGGGCGGGTGGTGATCCCGGCGGCCTGGAGGTCGAGCCGGTATTCGTCCTGCGCGCGAATGCCGAGCACCACCACGTCGATGTCGCGGAAGTAGGGCCGGCGGCCCTCCAGCGCGGCCAGGTCGGCCTGCCCTCGCCCGGTGACCAGGGCCAGGTCCTCACCGGCGGCCGCGCCCACGTAGGAGGCGTTGCCGGGGTGCCGGAAGTCGGAGTGCCCGTCGACGAAGACCAGCCCGATCCGCCCGCCGACGGCCTCGCCGAGGCGGTGCATGGCCAGGGCCGAGCCGAGCAGCACGGAGCAGTCGCCACCCAGCACCACCGGGAACTCGCCCCGGTCGATGATCGAGCCGATGCGTTCGGCGAGGGCCAGCGAGTAGTCGGCGATCTCCCGGGCGTGGCAGACCCCGTCGCCGGGCCGCCAGTCGCCCGGGTCGTACCGGGCGGGGGTGACGCAGCCGGCGTCGCGGGCGCGGAGCCGGGCCAGCAGGTCGTGGTCGCGCAGCGCCCCGGGCGCCTTGGCGCAACCCGGGACCGACGTAGGCGTCGGCGGCCGTAGACCGAGATTTGTCGGCGCGTCGAGGACGGCGATCCGGCGCATCATGAGCTCCCGTCCTCGGTGGTCGGGCGGGCCGGCCGGAACGCCGGCCCGCGCTGGCGTGCTACGAACTCAGAACAGGGCGCTGGCCAGGGCCCGACGCGCCGAGGCGACCGCCGGGTCATCCGGGCCGGCGATGGAGAAGAGTGAGACCAGGTGCTGGCGAACCGTCTCACGGTCCTCACCGGCGGTGCGCCGGACCAGACCGACGAGCCGCGCGTACGCCTGCTCGGCCAGGCCGCTGAGCACCTCGATGTCGGCGGCCAGCAGCTGGGCGTCGACGTCGTCGGGGGCGCTCTCGGCGGCGGCCAGCGCGGCGGACGGGTCGGCGCCGGCCACCCGGCGGGCCACCCCGACCTGGGCCAACCCCGCCGTCGCCGCGGCGTCCGCCGGGGCGTCGGCGAGGATCTTCCGGTACGCCTGCTCGGCGGCGTCCAGATCGCCGCTCATCAGCGCGTCGTCCGCCTCGTCGAGGCGGGGGTCCTCCGGCTCGGCGACGGTCACGCCGCCGGCCTTGAGTACGGCCTGGATCCACTGCCGCAGCTGCGCCTCGGGCACCACTCCGGAGAAGGCGTCGACCGGCTGGCCGCCGACGACCGCGTAGACCATGGGGATGCCCTGCACACGGAACATCTGGGCAATTCGGGGGTTTTCCTGCACGTCGACCCGGGCCAGCACCCAGGTGCCGCCGCCTTCGGCGTTCAGCCGCTCCAGCACCGGGGCGAACTCGTCGCTCTCCGGGAAGCCGGCCGCGCCGAAGAACACGACGACGGGCGTGGCCATCGAGCGTTCGAGCACGTCGGACTGGATGGTCGCCTCGGTGACGTCCACGATGGCGGTGTCACCGCCGGCGGTGGGCGCACCGGGGCCGTTGGACGGGCCGCCCTGCGGGGGCGTGCCGGGGCGGGTACTTGCTGGTGCGGGGCCACGCAGCGTGCTGAGGTCGACCGCGCCGCGGGTGAAGATCGACGAGGTGATCCGTGGGTCGCTCATGGTTACCTAGTCTCGCACGTGAGCCCGGATTCTCAGCTCACCCGCAACCCCGACGTTGCAACTCTCACCCCACCTCAACCCCGCCCCCACGCCCCCGCCCCAACTGCCCGTCGATCTTGCAGTTTCTGTCGCTGTTACGCCGCTTTTCGCCACTTATGTCGCCGCAAAAAGTGCAAGATCGACGGGGTGGGAGGGATCCCGGGGGGTGGGGTGACGGGGGTGGAGTTAGAAGCGGGCGGGCTCGCGGTAGGTGCCCCACTCGGCGCGCAGCGCGTCGCAGATCTCGCCCAGGGTCGCCTCGGCGCGGACCGCGTCGAGCATGGCGGGGATCATGTTCTCGTCGGTACGGCTCGCCTCGACCATCCGGGCCACCGCGGCACGGACCGCCGCCTCGTCCCGCGCGCTCTTGCGCTCGGCGAGCACCCGGCGCTGCTCCAGCTCCACCTCGTGCGAGATGCGCAGGATCTCCAGCTCCTTGGCGACCGTGCCGGTGTGGCAGTTGACGCCGACGATCTTCTTGTCGCCCTTCTCCAGGGCCTGCTGGTAGACGAAGGCGGACTCGGCGATGTGCCCGGTGAACCAGCCGTCCTCGATGCCGCGCAGGATGCCCGACGTCATCGGGCCGATCTGGTGCGGCCCGTCCCCGCCGAGCTGCCGAATCCGGGCGAAGATCTCCTCGGCCTCGGCCTCGATCTTGTCGGTCAGCGCCTCGACGTACCAGGAGCCACCGAGCGGGTCGGCCACGTTGACCACACCGGTCTCCTCCATCAGCACCTGCTGGGTTCGAAGGGCAATCTCGGCCGACTCGTCGGTGGGCAGCGCCAGGGTCTCGTCCAGGGCGTTGGTGTGCAGCGAGTTCGTGCCGCCGAGCACCGCCGCGAGCGCCTCGACGGCGGTGCGTACGACGTTGTTGACCGGCTGCTGCGCGGTCAGCGACACCCCGGCGGTCTGCGTGTGGAACCGCAGCCACAGGGCCTTCTCGCTGGTCGCACCGTAGACGTCACGCAGCCAGCGGGCCCAGATCCGGCGGGCGGCCCGGAACTTGGCGATCTCCTCGAAGAAGTCGAGGTGCGAGTCGAAGAAGAAGCTCAGCCCCGGCGCGAAGACGTTCACGTCCAGCCCGCGCGAGAGACCCAGCTCGACGTAGCCGAAACCGTCCGCCAGGGTGTACGCCAGCTCCTGCGCGGCGGTCGAGCCGGCCTCGCGGATGTGGTAGCCGGAGACCGACAGCGGCTTGTAGCGCGGGATCTCCCGAGCGCAGTACTCCATCAGGTCGCCGATCAGGCGCAGGTGCGGCTCCGGGTCGAAGAGCCACTCCTTCTGCGCGATGTACTCCTTGAAGATGTCGGTCTGCAGGGTGCCGTCCAGCTTGGACAGGTCGGCGCCCTGCCGCTCGGCGGCCACCAGGTACATGCAGAACACCGGCACGGCCGGGCCCGAGATGGTCATCGAGGTGGTGACGCCGGCCAGGTCGATGCCGTCGAAGAGCGCCTGCATGTCGGTGGCGGTGTCGATGGCCACCCCGCAGTGGCCGACCTCCCCGAGCGCCTGCGGGTCGTCCGAGTCGCGGCCCATCAGCGTCGGCATGTCGAACGCCACCGAGAGGCCGCCGCCACCGGCGCCGAGGATCATCTTGTAACGCTCGTTGGTCTGCTGGGCGTTGCCGAAGCCGGCGAACTGCCGGATCGTCCAGGTCCGCCCGCGGTAGCCGGTCGGATACAAACCCCGGGTGTACGGATACTCGCCCGGCCAGCCGATCCGTTCGAAGCCCGGATAGGTGGCGCCCTCCGGCGGTCCGTACACCGGCTCCACCGGCATTCCGGAGAGCGTGGTGAAGTCCGCGTCCCGCTTGCGCGCGGCGTCGTACCGGGCCTGCCAGCGCGCCCGTCCGGCGTCGATCTCGTCGGCGTCCATGAGCAGGGCTCCTCCTCGGGTCCTCGACTGCACGTCGAGTGTAGAGCCCTCACCTGAACGATCACTAAGTCACGTCGTACCCATGGGTAACGTCGGCGGCGCGGGTCACCGGACCGCCCGGCGGGCGCACGGGCCGTCGTGGTCGGCCCGCAGCCGGCAGCGCCGGCCGCCGACGAGCCGCAGGTCACAGAAAACCCGATGGCGTACGCACTGGTCGTCCTCGGCCGAGACGGTGGTCTCACCGGGACCTGACCGCCGACGCCCGTCGGTCGGGGACGTGTCGCGGCGAGTCGACCTCCGGCTGCGACAGGGACCAAACGCTCCCGTGCGGCACGACCTCGGGCCGCTTCACCCGCCATCGCTGGCAATCTTGGACACTTTCCGTTAGCTGCTAACGGAAACTGTCCAAGATCTACCCTTTCAACCGCCTCCCGCGGTCGCGCCGGTGTCCGCACGTCTGGCAGACCCTTGCGGGGTTATTGAGGGGCACATGCGATCTGCGTGGTCTTCACACCGTAGGACCACCCATCGCCACGTCGTCGACCCGGATGTTGACCTCGTCGACCCGCAGCCCGTACGCCTCGACGGCCTCGGTGACCCGGGCCCGCACCTCGCTGGTGATCTGGGGAACCGGCTGACCGGCCTGGATCACCAGCACCAGGTTGACCACTGCGGCGTCGCCGGTCACGTGTGCCGAGCAGCCCCGCCGGGCGTCGCCCACCTGGTCCAGCCCGACCCGGTCGAGGACGGAGTTGAAGAATCGGGCCACGTCCCCACCCAGCTCCGCCACCCCGGGCACCGCGCGGGCCGCCGCGACGGCGATCTTCTCGATCACCTCGTCGGAGACGTGCGTCGTACCGCCAGCCGGCACCG
Source organism: Micromonospora sp. NPDC005220 (assembly GCF_040607895.1). Taxonomy (NCBI): domain Bacteria; kingdom Bacillati; phylum Actinomycetota; class Actinomycetes; order Micromonosporales; family Micromonosporaceae; genus Micromonospora; species Micromonospora sp. NPDC005220. The sequence goes on along the minus strand of NZ_JBEXHP010000006.1, from coordinate 118,165 downwards.
TCGCCGCGCTCAGCTCCTGCGTCGCCTCGTGATCCATGCCCGCTCCCCTGCTCTCGCGCCAGCCCCCACCGCCGTGGGGCGGTGCGAGCCTACAAGGGCAGGGTGTCGCCGGCAGGTCCCTGGTGGACGGTCAGCGGGCGAGTTGGACGAGCAGTTCGTCCGCCGCCGAGTACGGGTCGATCGCACCCTCGGCGACCTTGGCGGCGAGCGTGCTCAGCTCCGTACCGTCGCGCAGGGAACCGATCCGGGCGCGGAGGGTGCCGAGCGCGATGGCCTCGATCTCGGCGGCGGCCCGCGTCTCCTGGCGGCGGCGCAGCTCGCCGTGCTCGACCAGCCATCCCCGGTGCTTGTCGATGGCGGCGGCGATGTCGTCGATGCCCTCGCCGCGCGCGGCGACCGAGCGGACCACCTGTGGCCGCCACTGCCCCGGCCCGCGCTCACCGAGAGCGATCATGCCCTGGATGTCGCGGACGGTGGCGTCGACGCCGTCCCGGTCCGCCTTGTTGACCACGAACACGTCGGCGATCTCCAGGATGCCGGCCTTGACCGCCTGGATCGCGTCGCCCATCCCCGGCGCGAGCAGCACCAGCGTGGTGTCGGCCAGCGAGGCGACCTCCACCTCGGCCTGCCCGACGCCGACGGTCTCCACCAGCACCACGTCGCAGCCGGCGCCCTCCAGCACCCGGACCGCCTGCGGCGTCGCCGCGGCCAACCCGCCGAGGTGCCCCCGGCTGGACATCGACCGGATGTAGACGCCCGGGTCGGTGGCGTGGTCCTGCATCCGCACCCGGTCGCCGAGGATCGCTCCGCCGGTGAACGGGCTGGACGGGTCGACCGCCAGCACGCCCACCCGGTGCCCGCGCGCCCGCAGCGCGCGGACCAGCTCGTTCGTGGTGGTCGACTTGCCCACCCCGGGGGAACCGGTCAGCCCCACCACCTGGGCCTGCCCGGCGTACGGGGCCAGCGCCGCGGCGATCGCCGGCAACAGCGCGTCACCGTTCTCCACCAGCGTGATCAGCCGGGCCACCGCGCGGGGGTCACCCGCGCGGGCCCGCTCGACCAGCAGCGGTACGTCCCGGCTGCGGCGCACCGACGTGGTGCCCGCCGCCGGGACCTGCTCGTCCGCTCCGCTCACTGGCCCGGCACGTGGATGATCAACGCGTCGCCCTGGCCACCGCCGCCGCAGAGCGCCGCCGCGCCGGTGCCACCGCCGCGCCGCTTCAGCTCCAGGGCGAGGGTGAGTACGAGACGCGCGCCGGACATGCCGATCGGGTGGCCCAGCGCGATCGCGCCACCGTTGACGTTGACCTTGTCCGGGCTGATGCCCAGGTCGCGGGTGGACTGAATGCCGACCTGCGCGAACGCTTCGTTGATCTCGATCAGGTCCAGGTCCGCCACGCTCAGGCCGCCCTTCTTCAGGGCGTGGTTGATCGCGTTGGACGGCTGCGAGTGCAGGGAGTTGTCCGGGCCCGCCACGTTGCCGTGCGCACCGATCTCGGCCAGCCAGGTCAGCCCCAGCTCCTTCGCCTTGGCCTTGCTCATCACCAGCACCGCGGCGGCGCCGTCGGAGATCGGCGAGGAACTGCCGGCGGTGATGGTGCCGTCCTTGGCGAAGGCGGGACGCAGCTTGGCCAGCGACTCGACAGTGGTGTCCGGGCGGATGCCCTCGTCCTCGCTGATCACCAGCGGGTCGCCCTTGCGCTGCGGGATGACCACCGGGGCGATCTCGTCGGCGAAGTGGCCGTTCTTCTGCGCGGCGGCGGCCCGCTGGTGGCTGGCGGCGGCGAAGGCGTCCTGCTCCGCGCGGGAGATGCCGTGCTTGACGCCGAGCCGCTCGGTCGACTCGCCCATCGAGCAGCAGTCCCAGGCGTCGCTGAGCCCGTCGTGCGCCATGTGGTCCTTGACCACCACGTCGCCGTACTTGTAGCCGGTGCGCTGGCCCATCAGCAGGTGCGGGGCGTTGGTCATCGACTCCATGCCGCCGGCCACCACGATGTCGAACTCGCCGGCGCGGATCAGCTGGTCGGCCAGGGCGATCGCGTCCAGCCCGGAGAGGCAGACCTTGTTGATGGTCAGCGCCGGCACCGACATCGGCACGCCCGCCTCGACCGCCGCCTGCCGGGCCGGGATCTGACCGGTGCCGGCCTGCAACACCTGCCCCATGATCACGTACTGGACCTGGTCCGGGCTGACGCCGGCCCGCTCCAGCGCCGCCTTGATGGCGATCCCGCCGAGCTTCGTGGCCGGGAGGTCCTTGAGGTTGCCCAGCAGCCGGCCCATCGGGGTCCGCGCGCCGCTGACGATCACCGAAGCCATGCCTGCCTCCGAGGGGGGTGCCGAGCTGTACGCCTTAACGATTGTTCGGTCAGACTAGCGCCATGGCAGAGAACTCCCCCGTCGAGCCCGGTGCGGACTACGTCACAGACATCGGGCTTCGCAAGATTGACCACGTCGGGATCGCCGTGGCCGACCTGGACGCCGCGATCGACTTCTACCAGCGGACGTTCGGGATGCGCTGCGTACACGTGGAGACCAACGCCGAGCAGGGCGTACGGGAAGCGATGCTGGCGGTCGGGCCGACCACCGAGGGCGGCTGCGTGCAGCTGCTCGCCCCGCTCACCCCGGAGTCGACCATCGCGAAGTTCCTGGACCGCAACGGGCCGGGCGTACAGCAGGTCGCGTACACCGTGGTGGACATCGACGCGGCCTGCGCCGCGCTGCGCGAGCGCGGCATGCGCCTCCTCTACGACGCCCCGAGGCGGGGTACCGCGGACAGCCGGATCAACTTCGTCCACCCCAAGGACGCCGGTGGCGTCCTCGTCGAACTGGTCCAACCCGCCCCCACCCCCCACTGACAGCCCCTGCCTGCCGCCCGCCTCCTGCCGCCCTCTCCCCTGTCGCCCTCTCCCCTGTTGATCAAGAGGTTTGCGTCATCCGGCGCCTCGTACGTGACCGAAAGCTCTTGATCAACAGGGGATGGCGCCCTTGGGGCCGGGCCGGCGCGCACGTCAGTGCGCGATTGCCAGGGTGGTTGGACACCTTCACGCATCGGCGGATGCAGTTTTTCACAGAGGACTTCCCGGCCTAGCTACCGTTCAGTAACGTCCGGCCCCACAGGAGCGCGACCGGCGCTGGATGTGTCGAATGCCGACATGGCGGTCGTGCGCACCGGCGCCGACGATGGCAGCACCCAGGCCCGTGCGGGTGCGGACGAACCGGAGGTCACCGTGCAGGACATCCTCGAAGCGATCATGGCGGCGGAGGAATCGAACGATCCGGACCGCGAACTCGCCCGCGTCGCCGGGCTGCGCGTGCCGGAGAGCTACCGGGGCGTGGTGGTCCGCGCCGAGGAGGCCCGGATGTTCGACGGCATGGCCACCCGGGACAAGGACCCGCGCAAGGCGCTGCACGTGCAGGAGGTGCCGACGCCGGAGCTGGCGCCGGGCGAGGCGCTGGTTGCGGTGATGGCCAGCGCGATCAACTACAACACGGTGTGGACCAGCATCTTCGAGCCGGTGTCCACCTTCAAGTTCCTCAAGCGCTACGGCCGGGTCTCCGAGCTGACCCGCCGGCACGACCTGCCGTACCACGTGGTCGGCTCGGACGCGGCGGGCGTGGTGCTGCGCACCGGCCCCGGAGTGACCCGCTGGGCGCCCGGCGACGAGGTGGTCGCGCACTGCCTCTCCGTCGAGTTGGAGGACGCGGCCGGGCACGACGACACCATGCTCGACCCGCAGCAGCGGATCTGGGGCTTCGAGACCAACTTCGGCGGGCTGGCCGAGCTGTGCGTGGTCAAGGCCAACCAGCTGATGCCCAAGCCGCGGCACCTGAGCTGGGAGGAGGCGGCCAGCCCCGGGCTGGTCAACTCCACCGCGTACCGGCAGCTCGTCTCGCACCACGGCGCCAACATGAAGCAGGGCGACGTGGTGCTGATCTGGGGCGCGTCCGGCGGCCTCGGCGGGTACGCCACGCAGATGGCGCTCAACGGCGGGGCGATCCCGGTCTGCGTGGTGTCCTCACCGGAGAAGGCCGAGCTGTGCCGCCGGATGGGCGCGGAACTGGTCATCGACCGGGCGGCGGAGGGCTTCCGCTTCTGGAAGGACGAGGAGACCCAGGACCCGGACGAGTGGCGGCGCTTCGGCGAGCGGATCCGCGAGCTGACCGGCGGCGAGGACCCGGACATCGTGTTCGAGCACCCGGGTCGGGAGACCTTCGGCGCCAGCGTCTACGTGGCCCGGCGCGGTGGGACCATCGTCACCTGCGCCTCCACCAGCGGGTTCCAGCACCAGTACGACAACCGCTACCTGTGGATGCACCTCAAGCGGATCGTCGGCAGCCACTTCGCCAACTACCACGAGGCGTGGCAGGCCAACCGCCTGGTGGCGCTCGGCAAGGTGCACCCGACGGTGTCGCGCACCTACCCGTTGGAGCAGACCGGCCAGGCCGCGTACGAGGTACACCGCAACGCCCACCAGGGCAAGGTCGGCGTGCGCTGCCTGGCACCCACCGACGGGCTGGGCGTACGCGACGGGGAGTTGCGGGCCCGGCACGAGGACGCGATCAACCGGTTCCGCGGTCACTGACCGACGGTGCCGGTCACTGACCGGCACCGCCCGGTCCTAAGGGGTCACTGGCCGGCACCGCCGGTCCCAGGACCACTGACCGGCACCGCCGGTCCCGGGTCCCGGCCGGACGGTGGAACGCCTGATGACCATTGCGCTGATCGCTCATTGTTCTTCCGCCCTCATTAGCGGATAACCCACCCGGATCGAACAAAGGGCCTCGGGGTAACCCCGGGGCCCTTTTCCGCGTCACGCTGCGTGGCGTCCCACCGGCCGGGACCTGGCAAGATCGCCGATTGGTCCAACCTCGCCGATCGCCGGAGTTGACCATGTAAAGAGGGCACGAAAGCTTCGCACCGCTCTTGCGAAGCACCCTGGGGCGTCTGCCAGTATGTCCCAATGCCCCAGCAGCAGTCCTCCCCTCTCGCGTTCTTCGATAACGCGAACTCGCAGCCAGATTTCACCGTTGGCCTGCGCGGATACAACACCCACCAGGTCGACGACTTCCTCGGCCGGATGACCGCCGCGCTGACCCAGTCCGAGCAGGCCCGTGCCGAGGCCGAGCAGCGGATGAACGACGCCCAGCGTCGGCTCCGCCAGGCCGAGCAGCGCATGAGTGCGCTGGAGCAGAAGCTCACCGACACGAACAAGCAGCTCGAAGAGAACAGCCGGCCCACCCTCTCCGGGCTCGGCACCCGCGTCGAGCAGATCCTCCGGCTCGCCGAAGAGCAGGCCAACGACCACCGCAACGAGGCCAAGCGCGAGTCGGAGGGCATCCTCTCCGCCGCCCGCCTCGAGGCCCGTGAGATCACCGACAAGGCCCGCGCCGAGGCTGCCGCCATGAAGGCGAGCGCCGAGCGCGAGGCGGGCAACCTGCGCACCGCCGCCGAGCGCGAGGCCGCCGAGGTCCGGGTGCAGGCCCGCCGCGAGGCTGACACGCTGCGCGCCGACGCCGACCGTGAGACCAAGCAGCTGCGTACGGTCACCGCGCACGAGGTGGCCGAGCTGAAGTCGACCGTCGAGCGGGAGGTCGCCACCCTGCGGGCCACCGCCGAGCGGGAGATCACCCAGCAGCGGGCGAAGGCCGCCCGCGAGGCTGAGGAGAAGCGCGCCGAGGCGACCAAGCTGCTCACCGACGCGCGGGACAAGCGCGACAAGGACCTGCAGGCCCTGGAGCTTCAGCTGGCCGAGCGGCGGGAGAAGGCCGAGCGCGAGGAGTCCGAGCGGCACGCCGCCCAGGTCGCGCAGACCCAGAAGATGGTCAGCGAGGCCGAGCAGCGTGCCCGGGCCGCGCAGGAGCGGGCCAAGGAGATCGAGCAGCGCGCCGAGGCGCGGCGGGTCGAGTCGGAGCGCAACGCCGCCGAGACGGTCGACAAGGCCAAGGCCCACTCGGAGAAGACCCTCAACGAGGCGAAGGCCGAGTCGCAGCGTCTGCTGACCGAGGCTCGCACCGAGGCGGAGCTGACCACGCAGGCCGCCCGCCGCGAGGTCGAGGACCTCACCCGGCAGAAGGACGCGGTCACCTCGCAGCTGGGTCAGATGCTCTCCGGCCTCGCCGGCATCGTGCCGGGAATGCCGGCGCAGGCCGCTCCGGCTGCGAAGCCGGACGCCAAGAAGACCGACGGTGGTCAGGAGCGGGTTCCCGCGGAGTCCGCCGGCTGACGCGAGGCGTCAGGTCGGGGCATCGACGGCGCGAGGTGACACTGGGTAACCAGTGCTACCTCGCGCCGTATGCGTTTCCAAGCCCGTGGTGTCACCCAGCCGCAACGGAGTGAAGTAGCTCCCACAAGGCCCGTCCGTATCGCCCCAGCAGGGCCTGTTGCGTGTGAGGATGGGGGTATGTCGCACGGCGAGGAACTGTTCGCGCTCGGCGGGGACGTGACGACGGAGCCCAGCTTCGAGTCCGCTCTGCGAGGGTATGAGAAGAAACAGGTTGACCGTTATGTCGCACGTGCTGAGCACGAGATCGCGACCCTCGCTGCCGAACGTGAACAGGCGTACACACAGATCCACAAGCTCGCCGGCCAGGTCGAGGTTCTTCAGCGCGACCTGACCCAGGTGCGCAAGCAGATGAACGTGGTCGACAGAGCGTCGTTCCGGCACCTCGGCCCGCGGGTCGAGTCGATCCTCACGCTCGCCGAGGAGCAGGCCGAGCAGATTCTCGTCGACGCGAACGGTGAAATCGAGGCCCGTCGAGCCGCGGCCGAGCACATCATCGAGGAGGCCCGCGAGCAGGCCGCGCGGGCACTGAAGGACTTCGAGATCGCCCTCGCCGCCCGACGCGCGGAGGAGGAGCGGCACAGCGCCGCCCGGCGGGCCGAGGCGGACGCGACCCTGCGGTCGGCCAAGGACGAGTCGGCGCAGTTGCGCAAGGCGGCGCAGGACGCGCTGGCGAAGGCCCAGCAGGAGGCCACCCAGCTGCGGGATTCCGCCAAGGAGATCCACACCCGGGCTCAGCAGGAAGCCACCAAGCTACGCGAGACGGCCCGCGAGACGCTGGCCAACGCCCGGCAAGAGGCCAGCGATCTGCGCGATACCGCCAAGGAGGTGCATGCCAAGGCGCTCCAGGAGGCCAAGCGGCTCACCGACACCGCGACCGAGGCCGGCCGAGCCACCCACGCCAAGGCGCAGCAGGAGGCCAAGCAGATCATCGACGACGCGTCGATGGCCGGCCGAGCCACCCGCGCCAAGGCGCAGCAGGAGGCCGAGCGGCTGACTACGCAGGCCACCGAGTCGGCGAAGCGCAGCCGCGCCGAGACCGAGGCGTACGTGCAGCGGATGCGCACCGAAACCGAGGCGTACGTGCAGCAGACCCGGGCGCAAACCCAGCAGGAGCTGGGCGCGTGGCGGGCCGGGGTGGAGCAGGAGGTCAACTCCCGTCGGGAGGCCGCCGACCGGGAGTTGGCGCAGCGACGGTCCACGGCCGAGCAGGAGTTCGCCAAGCGTCGCGATGAGCTGGACAAGCAGCACACGTCGCGTCAGCAGGAGCTGGAAGCCGGGTTCGCCAGCCGTCAGCAGGAGCTGGAGACCGGCTTCACCACCCGCCGGGACGAGCTGGAGACCGAATACTCCACCCGGAAGAACGAGCTGGAGACCGAGTACACCGCTCGCAAGAACGAGATCGAGCAGGGCGCGGCCGGCATCCGACAGGCGGCCGAGCAGGACGCGGCGGCGCTGCGCCAGCGGTCCGAGGCGGAGGCCGCCGAGTTGCTGAGCCGGGCCGAGACCGAGGCCAGCGACAAGCGCCGCAAGGCCGACGAGCATGTCGCGGCGTCGCGACGGCAGTTCGAGGAGTACGCGGCCACCACGCAGCAGCACCTGGCCACCACCCAACAGCACCTGGCGGCGACCCAGCAGGAGTCGGCGGCGGGCCGGCAGCAGTTGGCCCAGGTGATGCTGGAGATCGCCCAGGCCCAGCAGCAGCTCGCGGATCTGCGGCAGGAAACCTGGAAGGCCAGGCAGGAGTCCGACGAGCTCCAGCGTCAGATGTCGGAGCTGCGGTTGCAGAGCGTTGCCGGCCCGATCGACGGCCCGACCGCGCCGGTCGCTGAGGACGGCGCGAGCGGGAGGGCGCCCGATGGTGGTGACGACGGCGTGAGCGTTACCGCCGGCGCGGCCGCCGGCCCAGTCGCGGCCTCCAGCCCAGTCGCGGCCTCCAGCCCAGTCGCGGCCTCCGGGTCGGGCACGGCCTCCGGGTCGGGCACGGACACCAGGTCGGGCACGGACACCGCCTCAGGCACGGACACCAGGTCGGGCACGGACACCGGCCCAGGCGCGGACACCGGGTCGGGCACGGACACCGGCTCCGGCCCAGGCACGGACACCGGGCTGGCTGCCGAGCCCACCGAGACCGGTCAGCCGGTGAACGCGGGCGCGGAGGAGACCGGGCAGTCGACGACGCGGCCGGTGGCCGAGCCGGTGACCACCGTGGATGGTGGGACGGCGAGCGCCGGGGTGGACGGGGAGCCGACGGTGGCCGCCGTTCCGGGCGAGGGTGGCCGGGGCGCCAAGCCCACCAAGATCACTAGCACCGGTGAGAACGGCAAGCGACCCACCAAGCCGACCATCGACGAGCGCAGCGCCAAGCCCAGCAAGGTCACCCTCGACAAGGACTGACCGCTGCCCACCCAGGCTTCGAGATCTTGGACACTTTCCGTCAGCACCTGACGGAAAGTGTCCAAGATTCACTGTGGCGTCGGGTGGGGCAGCGGTGGGGTGGAGGTCCAGCCGGCCGCTACGAGAGCGCGGCGAACGGTGTCCGCGACCTCGTCCGGGCGGGCACGGACCAGCCAGGCCGGGAAGCGCAAAATCCGGTCGCCGCTGGTCCAGACGTCGTTCTGCCGACGCATGTCGGCCGCCCACTGCAGCGCGTCCATGTGGTGCGCCCCGTCGATCTCCACCTGCACCCGCCACTTCCGCCAGTACGCGTCCAGCCAGCGGTTTCGGCCGGCCGCGTCGACCCGGTGTTCCTGAAGATCGGGTGCGGGCAGCCGGTGCCGGCGGCACAGCCGCAGAAAATCGATCTCGGAGAGCGCCTGCGCGCCGCCCGCGATGTCGCCGACCGTCTGCCCGATCAGGTGCCGACGCGGCGCCCGGGGCAGCACGTCGAGCACCGCCCGCAACTCCTCGGGCAGCACCCGGCGTTGCTGGCAACCGGCGGCCAGCACCGCCTGCGCCTCGTCCACGCCGGCCGCCCACCCCGCCGCGTCCACCAGGGCCCGCGCCGTAGTGGTGCGCGGCGGACGGGCCAGTTGACGGTGTGATTCGGGCAGCACCGTCGTGCGATGCACCAGTACCGAGGGCATGTCGATCGGCAGGCGACGCAGGGTGGTCCGCGCCGCACGGCGGGCGGCCGGCACCAGCACGTGCAGTGGTTCGCGGCGCAGCCCTCGTACCCCGGCTTCGGCGGCGGCGGTCACCCCGGCCAGCATCGCCCCCGGTCCGGACGCCAGCACCGCGACCCAGAGCTGCTGGTCGCGGGTGAGGCGCCCGTTGCCGGTCAGCAGGATTCCCCCGGCAGATCGACCGCCACCGGCCGGTGCGGATCCGGCCCCGCACCGCCCCCTCGCTGAGCAGCCCGGTGACCTGCGCGGTGGTCAGCACGCCCGCCTGCTCGAAGGCGAGCCAGTCGAGTGCGTCGGCGTCATCGGCGGGCAGCATCCGAACAGCCTTCACGCCAGCAAGCCGCCGCACCACCAGATCTTGGACACTTACCGTCAGCCCCCGGAACGGAAGCTGTCCAGGATCTGCGGGTCTGGACCGTTCAATCTGGCCCGGGGCGTTGACGGTGGTTGGGTGGGGCACAGGGAGCACCAGATTGACGGTCTCGTGGTCGATGGCGACCATGAGGTGGCTACGCTGCTGGCGCGCTGGGAGATGATCAGAAACGGTGCGTTGTTCCGCCGCAGTCGATCGAACTGATGAAGGAAGTTGTGACCTCATGGACCTGAGCGGCGCAGTTTGGCGCACCTCCACTCGCAGCGGCAATAGTGAGTGTGTCGAGGTGGCGGACAACCTGCCCGAGGTCGTGGGGGTGCGGGACAGCAAGGACCCGACCGGTCCGGTGCTGGTGTTCGCGCCTGCCGCGTGGCGGGCGTTCGTGGCCGTCGCCCGTCGCCCGACGGCCTGAGCCGGGAGGTCTCTGGTGCCACAGCACGACCCGGCCGGCGGCGACCCGGACGTGACCCCCGGTCCCCCGCCGGCGAAAACACCACAGCCGGCGAAAACACCTCAGCCGGCGGAAACGGCGACGGCGGCGGAAACGGCGACGGCGGCGGAAACGCCACCGCCGGTGCCGGTCCCCGCCCCCGGGATCGACCCGGATGAGCCGCCGGCAGTTCCGTCCGGAAAGTTCGGCACACCCGGGCGTCCACTGCGCCGCAGCAGCTTCCTGATCGGCTTCACCGGTGCGCTGGGCGTGCTGCTGGCGTACACCCTCTATCTGGGAATTCGCAATGCCGGCGGCATCCTCGTGCTGGTGGTGATCGCGCTCTTCCTCGCGGTCGGTCTCAACCCGGCGGTGGTCCGGCTGGCCCGCTGGGGTGTGCCGCACGGCCTGGCGGTGGCGGCGGTCGCCCTCACTGTGGTGCTGCTGCTCTGCGGCGGCATCGTGGCGCTGGTCCCGCCGATTGTCACCCAGTCGGGGCAGTTCATCGACCAGATCCCGAGCCTGCTCGAAGAGTTGCGCCGCAACCCGACGGTCAACGACCTGGTGGAACGGTACGACGTGGTGGAGCGGGTGCAGGGCGCGGCCAACGCGGACACGGTCGGGCGGGCGCTCGGCGGGGTGCTGGGCGGTGCACAACTGATCTTCGGCACGGTGTTCCGGACGCTGACCGTGCTGGTGTTGACGATCTACTTCCTGGCCTACTTCGACCGGCTGCGTTCGCTGGGCTACGCGTTGGTGCCCCGGTCCCGGCGGCAGCGGGTGCAGCTGATCGGGGACGAAATACTGGCCAAGGTTGGCGCGTACATGGTCGGCGCGTTGAGCATCGCGGTGCTGGCCGGCGCGACCACCTTCGTGTTCGCGCTGATCGTCGACCTGCCGTACCCGTTCGCGCTGGCCGTGGTGGTCGCGGTGACCGACCTCATCCCGCAGATCGGCGCCACCCTGGGCGCGGTGATCGTGAGCCTGGTCGGCTTCGCCGCGGGCCTGCCCACCGGCATCGCCTGCGCGGCCTTCTTCCTGATCTATCAGCAGGTGGAGAACTACCTCATCTACCCGAAGGTGATGCGGCGCTCGGTGGAGGTCAACGAGGTGGCCGCCCTGCTGGCCGCGCTGCTCGGGGTGGCGCTGCTGGGCGTGGTGGGCGCGCTGATCGCCATCCCGACGGTGGCCGCGCTGCAACTGATCCTGCGCGAGGTGGTGCTGCCCCGCCAGGAGCGCCGCTGAGCGTCAGCCGGGCCGCCGGGCGGGGCCGCCGGGCCGGGCCGGTCAGTCCGCCTTGGTGGCGGCCGGGCCGGGGACGGGCGTGTCGGCGAAGGCGGCCACCGTCCGGTCGGCGTACGCGCTGACGTCGCCGGCCTCCATCGGGCCGTCCCAGGTCGTCGGCAGCGGCACCTCGACGGCCGGATTGACCCGCCGGACGATCTCGTCGAGCACGGTCTCCGCGTCGCCCACCCAGAGGTGCTTGGCGCCCGGCACCCCGACCACCTCGGCCTGGGGCACGGCGGCGAACCGCTCCCGCGCCTCGGTGGGGCGCAGGTAGTCGTCGAACTCCGGCACCAGCGCCACCAGCGGCCGACCCGAGCTGGCCCAGGTGGCCAGGTCCTCCGGGGCGGAGAAGCGCAGCGGCGGGGAGAGCAGGATCGCCCCGGCGATCGCCGGGTCGCAGCCGTACTTCAACGCCAGGTCGGTGCCGAACGACCAGCCGACGAGCCAGATGTTGGGCAGCTCGGCGAACTCCGCGTACTCGATGGCGGCGGCCACGTCGTACCGCTCGCCCACCGCGCCGTCGAACGCGCCCTCGCTGGTGCCGCGCACGCTGCTGGTGCCCCGGGTGTTGAACCGCAGCACCGCCAGGTCGGCCAGCGCGGGCAGCCGCCAGGCCGCCTTGCGGAAAACGTGGCTGTCCATCATTCCGCCGTGGGTGGGCAGCGGGTGCAGGCAGACCAGGGTGGCCACCGGCGGCCGGTCGGCCGGCAGGGCCAGCTCACCGACCAGCCGCAGACCGTCGGCGGTGTGCAGCTCGATGTCCTCCCGGCGGCCGGGCAGGATCGACGACGCGCGGATCGCTGTGCTCACCGCCCAAGTCTGTCGCGAAGTCGCCGCCGCCGCCCACCCAGGCACGAACAGGGTGACCCAGGTCGCTCAGCCGGGGCGCTCAGTAGCGCGGGGCGCCCCGACCGCGCTGCACCGCCGGGCCGCGCCGGTCCCGGGCCCGCCAGCAGCCGCTGTGCCAGTGCCGCCGGTCGGTCAGGTCACCCAGGCCGTCCGCCGGCCAGGCCACCAGGTGCGCCACCCCAGGCCGGATCTCCTGGTCACAGCCGGGGCAACGGTACGTCTTGACCGACGCGCCCGCGCCGATCCCGCGTACCTGCCAGGCACCGTCGGTCCACTGCTGCACCGAGGCGACGCCCTGCCGGACGCGGTCGGCGTCCAGGTTGGCGTTTTCGTCCCGGCGAGGGCGATTGCGACGGGGGCTCACAGTCACCAAGCGTACGTCCGGCGGGGAAGGCGGTCCGGGGAGGTCACCAGGTGTCGGGCCGGTCCAGGTGCTCGGCGACCTGCACCCCGCCCAGCACCGTTGCCGCGTCCTCCTCGGTGAACCCCTCGTTCGGCCAGCCCCAACCGGCGGTGAGATGAGCCTTCGGTATCCCCAGTAGCTCCATCATCCCGCCCTGCGGGTAGCGGTAGGCCGGCCGGCCGGCCGCCGTCGCGTTGGATTCCGTGCGCGCACCGGCGATGCTGCGCGCGTATTGAAGCCGCACCTCCATCGAGCGGAACCCGCTCCCGTTGACGACCAGCGAGACGTCCAGCGCGGCCGGGAAGTTGGTCACGGTGACCTCGCAGCCGGCCGGCCACGCCCCGGCCGGCATCGTGGTCAGCCGCACCGGGGCGCTGCACTGGTGCGCCACATCCAGCCGGAGGGCGCTTCTGGCGGCCCGCAGCGCCGCGCTGGTGGGCGCCACCGTGCGCAGGCGGGCGAAGAGGCCGGGCACCGGCTGCCACCGCAGCACCCAGATCGGGTCGGCGCCGGCCGTGGAGGACCGCTCCAGCTGGCCGTCGTAGGGCGGGTCCGCCGGTTGCGGGATGGCCCTGTCGCCCTCCAGGTGAACCTCCTCGGCCACGGCGGCGCTGCGGGCGAGGTAGAAACTGACCGGCTCGGGGCCACCCAGATCAAGCTCGGCGCTCTCCAGGCCGGCCGCCGATCGCCAGCTCAGGTAGCGAGCGCGGGCCGTATCGACGCCGAAGTGCAGCAGACCGGGGTCCTTTCCGACCAGATCAGGTCGGGCGAGTGCGCCGGGCACCCCGGCCGCCACCGCCGGCGCGGCCACCCGGGTTGCCGGTTTCGCCCCCGTCCAGGGCACCTCCACGGGCAGCCCACCGCCGCCGGCCACTCCGAGGCCGAGCACCGCCGCCACGCCGAGCGCCGTCCCGCCCACCGCCGCCCGTCGCCGCGTCCGCCGGGCCCGGCCCCGGGCAACCGCCCCGCTGGCCAGCCGGCCGATATCCACCTGAGCCTCGGCGTGCTCCCGCAGGGTGGAGATGATCCGCTGGTCGAGGTCGGTCACGGTCGGCTCCCGTTGGTGGCCGGGGCACCGCAGCGCTCCCGGAGGTTGGCGAGCGCCCGCATCGCGTGGGTGCGGACGGTGACCGGCGAGCAGTCCAGGATCTGCGCGATGGTCGCGTCGTCCAGGTCCTCGTAGTAGCGCAGCACCAGCACCGCCCGCTGGCGGTCGGGCAGGCCGAGGATCAGCCGCCACATCTCGTCCCGGTCGGCCGCTTCGCCGCCCAGGTCGCCGCGGTGCGGCCGGTCCACGAACGTGTCGATGGCCAGCTCGCGGTTGGACCGGCGTCGCCACCAGGAGTTGTTGGCGTTGACCAGCATCCGGCGCACGTACACGTCGGGCCGGTCCGCCCGGGAGATCCTGCGCCAGTGCACGTACGCCCGGGACAGCACGTCCTGGGTGAGGTCCTCGGCCCGGTGCTGGTCACCGGTGAGCAGCCGCGCCAGCCGGATCAGGGCTGGCCCCCGGCTGTCGACGTACTCCTCGAAGGTCACACCATGCAGACGCCGCCGGAGCCCGTCGGCGTTGACCCGGTCAGCGGTGCGAGTGGTCGCGGAAGCCGCGGCGGGTCTTGCGGCCCAGGTAGCCGGCGGTGACCAGGTGCTCCAGCAGTGGCGCGGGCGCGAAGCCCGGCTCGCGCAGCTCCAGGTACAGCTCCCGCTGGATGGCCAGGGAGACGTCCAGCCCGACCACGTCGAGCAGCTCGAACGGGCCCATCGGGTAGCCGCAGCCCAGCTTCATGGCGTGGTCGATGTCGTCGGCCGTCGAGTAGCTGGCCTCCAGCATCTTCACCGCGTCGTTCAGGTACGGGAAGAGCAGCGCGTTGACGATGAACCCGGACCGGTCGCCGCAGACCACACCGGTCTTGCCGAGCGCGGCGCAGACGGCGCGGGCGGTGGCGGTGGCCTCCGGGGAGGTGCGGATGGTGCGGACCACCTCGACCAGCGGCATGACCGGCGCCGGGTTGAAGAAGTGCAGCCCCACCACGTCGGCCGGCCGCTGGGTGGCCATCGCCACGTCGATCACCGGCAGCGACGAGGTGGTGGTGGCCAGCACGACGCCCGGCTTGCAGATCTCGTCGAGGCTGGCGAAGAGGGCCTTCTTGACGCTCAACTCCTCGACCACCGCCTCGACCACCAGGTCGACGTCGGCGAGGTGGTCGAGGGTGGCGGACCAGCTGATCCGGCCCAGGGCGGCGTCCCGGTCGGCCTCGGTGAGCTTGCCGCGCACCACGCCCTTGTTCAGTGAGGTCTTCACCGCCTCGCAGACCTTCGCGGACTTCTCCATGCCGCGGGTCACCGAGACGACCTCGTAGCCGGCCTTCGCGAAGACCTCGATGATCCCGGTGGCCATCGTCCCGGAGCCGACCACGCCGACCTTCGCGATGGCGCGCGCGCCGTCGGCGAGCGCGGCGTCCGTGGCCAGCGGCGTCGCCTCATCCGGTACGACCACAGGGGAGCCGGGCCGCTCGTAGGTGTAGAAGCCCCGGCCCGACTTTCGGCCGAGCAGCCCCGCCGTCACCATCTGCTTGAGCAGCGGCACCGGGGCGTGCCGGCGGTCCCGCCCGCCGCGCCGGTACATGGTGTCCAGGATTTCGTACGCGGTGTCCAGGCCGATGAGGTCCATCAGCGCCAGCGGGCCCATCGGCAGGCCGCAGCCGAGCTTCATGGCGGCGTCGATGTCCTCCCGGGTCGCGTAGTGCGACTCGAACATGCCGACGGCGTGGTTGAGGTAGCCGAAGAGCAGCGCGTTGGCGATGAAGCCGGCCCGGTCGTTGATGGTGACGTCGACCTTGCCGAGCCGGGCGCAGAGCGCCTCGACGTCGGCTACCACCTCGGGCGCGGTGACGACAGTGCGGACCACCTCGACCAGCTTCATCACCGGGGCCGGGTTGAAGAAGTGGATGCCGATCACCTGGTTGGGTCGGCTGGTGGCCACCGAGATCTCGGTGACGCTCAGCGACGAGGTGTTGGTGGCGAGGATCGTCTCCGGTCGGCAGACCCGGTCCAATTCGGCGAAGATCCGCTGCTTGAGGTCCAGGTGCTCGGGCACCGCCTCGATGACCAGGTCGACGGAGTGCAGCGCGTCCAGCCCGACCGCGAAGTGCACCCGCTCGTGCAGGGCGTCGCGGTCCGCCTCGGCGAGCTTGCCCTTGGCGACCGCCCGGTCGGTGGAGCCCTTCAGGGTGGCCCGGCCGCGCTCCAGCGCCGGCGCGGAGATCTCCACAGCCACCACGTCGATGCCGTTGCGGGCGAAGACCTCGACGATGCCGGCACCCATGGTGCCCAGCCCCACCACGCCAACGGTGCTGAATTCGCGCGCCACGACCGGCCTCCCCAGAGACTCCGCACGACCACTGAACGGCCGCTAAGGTTATGCGCGCGAGTCTGCCACGTGACGCTGAGTTGTCGAGACGCCGTGGCATATTTCACCCACGGCGCGGCAGCGCTGCTACCCGGCCGACAGCTGCACCGCCGCTCCGGCGGCCGGCCCGCTGGTCAGGGCCAACAACTCCGCGACGAACTCCGCCGGGCGCTCCAGGTGCGGGCTGTGCCCGCAGCCGGGCAGCACCACCTCGTGGTACGCCCCGCCGGCCGCCGCGTACCTGTCGAGCACCGCCCGGGTCTGGCCGACCATCGGCTGCGGTGGGCAGGCGTCCGCGCCCGGCCAGCCGGGCACGAGATCCAGCGAACCCAGGTACGCCAGGTCGAAGAGCGAGGTGTCCGAGACGATCACGTCGGCGTCGCCGCGTACCCAGGTGACCGGCGGTTTCTCGGCGACGGCCACCAACTCGTCGGCGAGCCGGAACCAGGTCGGCGCCAGCGCGTTGAGCACCCCACGCTCGCCCGGCGCGGTGCCCGGCCAGTTCTCCGAGGGCACCGCCGTGCCCGGGTAGTTGTCGTCGCCGGTGGCGGTGGAGAGAACGGTGTCCAGCAGCAGATCCTCGTCCGCGCCCAACGAGGCGGGATCGGCCACATAGGTGGCTCGCAGCACGGCGCGCGGGCTGGCCGGCGCGTCCGTGCTCCGGTCGCCGGCCGCGAGGCGGGCGACGAAGTCCGGGTTCGCCGTGCCGGCGCCGGTGCCGGCGAAGTCGGCTGTGGTCGGCGTGCCGACGAGGTCGCGGGTGCCGCCGAAGCCGTACGGGGAGACCGGCGCGGCGAGCAGCAACGCCCCCACCCGGTGCGGATGGTCGACCAGCAGGCGCATCGCCACTCCGCCGCCGAGCGAGTGCCCGACCACCACCGGGCGCGCGTCGGCGGCGAAGAGTGTCTGGTCGTCCAGCAGGGCGGCCACGTCGTCGGCGAAGTCCCGCAGGCCCCGGGTGGCGTCCACCGGGGCCGTCGCTGAGTCGCCGTACCCCCGCAGGTCGGGGGCGACCACCCGCAGCGTCGGTGGCAGCCGCCGGACCAGTGGCTCCCAGAACAGCGCGGAGGAGCAGTTGCCGTGGATCAGCAGCACCGGCGTGCCGTCCGGCGGGCCGGCCACCCGTACCGCCTGGGTGATGCCGTTCGCCGTCACGGTCCGCTGCTCGGTCTCCATCCGCGGCATGCTGCCACCCGGGATCCCGTCGGTCCAGGTGGCGGACCGCCACCCGACGGCGCTGCCCGGTGTGGTCGACCGCCAGGCGGTCAGCGCCGGGTGCCGGGCGGCGCGGCCAGCGGTAGCGGCAACGTCGGTCGGACGTCGCGCCGGGACGGGCCGAAGCTGAGCCCCACCGGGTCGGTGAGCGCCACCCCGGGGTCGAAGAGGCGCAGTTCGGTGCGGCCCAGCCGGATCACGTCACCGTCGGAGAGTCGTTCCACCTCGGTGATCCGCCGGTCGTTGAGCCAGGTGCCGTTGGTGGAGCCCAGGTCCCGCAGGGACGGGCCCTCCGGCGCCAGCCACACCTCGGCGTGGCGACGGCTCAGGTGTGGGTCGTTGATGACCACATCACCGGTCGGCGCCCGGCCGATCACCTGTATCTCGGCTCGCATGCGAAAGCTCGCTCCGCGCATCGGCCCACCCGCGACCGTTAACAGCGGCAACAGTTCCGGATGTTCCTCCATGGACAGTCAGCCCCTCCACCCCACACCGTCACTCCGCGCGTCAGCTTGCCATCAGACGGTAGTCGTCAGTACCGACCGGCCGGTCAGCCTCTCCCCACCTCCCGGCCACCTGCCATTCGACGATTCGGGCGGGCCGCATCCGTCACCAACGCCCTGACCTGCATTGATCAACGATCGGTCGGGTTGGTGCGACGCCGGTCCCGGGGACTCGAATCGCGGACCCTACCGGTGAGTAATCCCCAGGTCTAGACTTCCGCCATGACGGCAGTGCATATCCCGGGCGTTCCGGTCATCGACGCGGGTCAACTGGTCTCCACCAGCCCGGCGACCGGCGCCGAGGCCGGTCGCCTCCCGGTCGCCACCGACGCCGACGTGCGGCAGGCCGTCGACCGCGCCCGTGCCGCCAGCGAGTGGTGGGCCGGTCTCGGCTTCACCGGCCGCCGCGAGCGGATGCTGCGGTGGCGTGCCCTGCTCGCCAAGCGGATCGAGCAGTTGGCCGAGTTGGTGCACGTCGAGGGCGGGAAGCCGGTCGCCGACGCCATCGTCGAGATCGTCACCGCGATTGAACACATCGACTGGGCCGCCCGCAACGCCGGCCGGGTGCTCGGCCCCCGCCGGGTGCGCTCCCGGCTCATCCTCGCCGAGTTCTCCGGGCACCTCGAATACCAGCCGTACGGGGTGGTCGGCGTGATCGGCCCGTGGAACTATCCGGTCTTCACGCCGATCGGCTCCGCCGCGTACGCCCTCGCCGCCGGTAACGGCGTGGTGCTCAAGCCGAGCGAGTACACGCCCACCGTCGGGCAGTGGCTGGTGGACAGCTTCGCCGAGGTGGTGCCCGAGCAGCCGGTGTTCACCGCCGTGCACGGGCTGGGCGACGTGGGCGCGGCGCTGTGCCGCTCCGGGGTCGACAAGCTGGCCTTCACCGGCTCCACCGCCACCGCCCGCAAGGTGATGGCGGCCTGCGCCGAGACGCTGACCCCGGTGCTCATCGAGGGCGGCGGCAAGGACGCCATGATCGTCGACAGCGACGCGGACCTGGACGCGGCCGCCGAGGCGTGCGTCTGGGGCGGCATGACCAACGCGGGCCAGACCTGCATCGGCATCGAGCGGGTGTACGCCGTCGACGCCGTCTTCGACGCCTTCGTCGACAAGGTGGTGGCCCGCGCCGGTCAGTTGACGGTCGGGCCGGAGGGCACCGACATCGGCCCGATCACCATGCCCCAGCAGATCGACGTGATCCGCCGGCACATCGACGCCGCGATCACCTCAGGCGGGCGCGCCGTGCTCGGCGGTCCGAGCGCCGTACAGCCGCCGTACGTCCACCCCACCGTGCTGGTGGACGTGCCGGAGGAGTCGGCCGCGGTCCGCGAGGAGACCTTCGGCCCGACGCTGACCATCAGCCGGGTCCGCGACGCCGACGAGGCCGTCAGCCGCGCCAACGCCCTGTCGTACGGCCTGGGGGGTTCGGTCTTCGGCCGGCGCCGCGCGGTGGCCATCGCCCGGCGGCTGCGCTCCGGGATGGCCTCGATCAATTCCACGCTGACCTTCGCCGGCATGTCCACCCTGCCGTTCGGCGGTGTCGGCGACTCCGGCTTCGGGCGGATCCACGGCGAGGACGGCCTGCGGGAGTTCGGCCGAGCCAAGGCGATCACCCGACGTCGCGCCCGGTCGCTGCTGCCGTCGATGACCTTCGACCGCACCCCCACCGACGTGGCCCGGCTCGTCAAGGCGATCAAGGTCATGTACGGGAGGTGAGTGTCGGACAACCGATCATCACCGAGGATCAGTGACAGCTCTCAGAAGAGGGTCAGCTCGTCCTTCACGATGCCGCGCAGCTTGTCGTAGTCCACGACCACACACCGGATGCCCCGGTCGGTGGCGAGCACCCGGGCCTGCGGCTTGATCTCCTGCGCGGCGAAGACCCCGACGACCGGGCTGAGCAGCGGATCACGGTTCATCAACTCGAGGTAGCGGGTCAACTGCTCCACCCCGTCGATGTCGCCACGCCGCTTGACCTCGACGGCCACCGAGCCCGAGTTGGCATCCCGGCACAGCAGGTCGACCGGGCCGATCGCCGTCATGTACTCGCGGCGGACCAGCGTGAACCCCTCACCCAGGGCACCCGGGTTGGCGGCCAGCAACTCCTGTAGGTGCGCCTCCACCCCGTCCTTGCGCAGGCCCGGATCCACCCCCAACTCGTACGAGGTGTCCTGGAAGATCTCCTCCAGGGTGATCCGCAGTTCCTCGCCCGCCTTGTTGACGACCCGCCACACACCGGGGGCCTCCTCCAACCGGCACGGCGGGCTCATCCAGTTCAACGGCTTGTACGCCCGGTCGTCGGCATGAATGGACACCGACCCGTCCGCCTTCACCATCAGCAACCGGGTGGCCAGCGGCAGGTGAGCCGAGAGCCGTCCGACGTAGTCCACCGAGCACTTCGCAATGACCAACCGCACCCGACGAGGGTAGCCGAGCACCCACCGGTCGCCAGCGAGCGGCACTGGCGCGTCGATGCGATGCTGAGACCGTGTTCGAAGTCCTCACCGGCACCGGTCTCGCCGCATCGGCGGGGCTGAACGCCTACATACCCCTACTCATCCTCGGTGTGCTCGGCCGTTACACCGACCTGATCGACCTGCCCAGCGGCTGGGCCTGGCTCGGCAACGGCTGGGTCATCGCCATCATGGCCGTGCTGCTCGCCGTGGAGATGGTGGCGGACAAGGTGCCCGTGGTCGACCACGTCAACGACGTGGTGCAGACCGTGGTCCGGCCCACCGCCGGTGGCCTGGCCTTCGGCGCCGGCTCCTCGTCGGAGACGGTGACGGTCAGCGACCCGGGGAGCTTCTTCTCGTCCCACCAGTGGGTGCCGGTCGTCACCGGCGTACTGCTGGCGTTGGGCGTGCACCTGCTCAAGTCCGCAGCCCGTCCGGTGATCAACGCGACGACCGCCGGGTTCGGCGCCCCGGTGGCCAGCACCGCCGAGGACGCCACCAGCGTGGTGGTCTCCCTGGTGGCGATCATCCTGCCGGTGCTGGTGCTCGTCTTCCTGGTCGGCCTGGTGTCCTTCACCTTCTGGTTCGTCCGCCGTCGTTCCGAACGACGCCGCGAACGAGAGGCGGCCCGCGCCGCCGGCTTCCGCGTCTGACCTGGGGAACCTTCCCTGCGGGGCGCACCGGCTTCGCGGCGCTGACCCTCCGCTCGCCCGCTCGCGCCTCCAAGCTCTCGCGGGCATGCCGATGGCCGGCACCCGTTCTCGGGTGCCGGCCATCGGTCGGTTCGGGGGTCAGCTGTTCCAGTGCTGGGCGACGAGGTCGGTGGCCTGCTGCTCCCACTGGGCGTAGGCGTCCGGGTACGCGGAGACCTGTACGGTCTGCGCGGCCTGGGTCAGCGGCATGTCCTGCCAGCCGTCGACCTGCTTGAGGCCCTTGAGGAACGCGGTCGTCGAGTACGCGGGGTCGGTGATCTGCTCCGGCGTACCCCAACCCGAGCTCGGGCGCTGCTGGAACAGACCCAGCGAGTCATGGTCGTTCATGTCGCCGAGGTGGCCCAGGTTCTCCAGCTTCGACTCCTGCAGGCTCGTCGCGATCGAGATGACCGCGGCCCGCTCCGGGAGACCGGCCTTCTTCGTCGCGGCGATGATCGCCTTCACGTTGGCCGTCTGCTCACCGTTAAGGGCGATCCGGGACTGGTCGCCCTGCGGCTTCGGCGCATTGGTCTGCACGGCAACCGCGACGGGCTTGGCGTCCACCGGGTTGGCGTGCGCGGCGATCGGACCGGCGAACACACCACCGGCGAACGCGAGACCAGCAACAGACAACACACTCTTACGCATGATCGTGTTCATGGGGGTAGCTCCTTCGGGGGTAGAACACCCACACCGCCAAAAGGGGGACGGCGGCAGGGTGTGAGCACCTCGTCCGGCGCTGCACAAAACAAGGGGGGAAGTCTTGGGGTTGACGCCTACTGGGGCGTCGGGGTCGGCGACCTGACGAGCCGGGGGGCTCGTGGCGCCGGGACCGTGTGTAACGACCCGGGGGCCGTGGTCATTCCCGGGGCCAGGTAGCGGACCCGGGGGCGAGCCCACGGTCGTTCGGGGGTCTGCAACGACCCGGCCGGGCCGGTCATTCCCCCGCCGGTTGAGCGGACGGGGTGGCCGTGGTCCTGCGATCGTCAGGCTATGTAACGACCCCGGCCCGGCCACGATTCCAGCCCACGGGTGCATCCGGTCACACGCAGGGAAACGGACATCCGGCCCATCCGCGGACGCCGTCGATGGAGTGCGTACGGGCGGTGATCGACTCGGGATCGCCGATGTCGGGTGTCCGGGACGGGTTGACACCCCGACATCGCCCATCTCGTGTTGATCACGCCGAGACGGGGTATCCGGCCCGAGCACGGGGCCGTCGCTGATCACCAGACGGACATATCGGGCCGCCGCGACGGACAAATGCCTATGATCGTGACAAGAAGCCTAGAGGGGGTCGGCATGACCGCAGCGTTGGAGATGCCCCGAGTCCAGGAATGTGTGGTCGCAGCATGTGCGTACAACCAGTCGGGTGACTGCCACGCCTTCGCGATCACGATCGGCAGCATGGATCACGCCCACTGCCACACCTTCGTCGAGTCGCCCGTGCGCGGTGGCGTGGACGGGCTGGTCGCGCAGGTGGGCGCCTGCCAGCGCGCCGACTGCCGGCACAACGAGCAGCTGGAGTGCCACGCGGCGTCCATCCGGGTCGGCCCGGACAACGACATAGCCGACTGCATGACCTACGCCGGCCGCTGACCTGCCGCCGGCCGGCAACCCGCCGAGCTGGCAACCACACAGGCGGCCCTCGGGCACCCGGCCGACCCTGGCACAGGCAACCGGGCGCGCATCGGACCGAGTTCGATCAGGGCAGGTCGTTGGCGCGACGGATGACCGTCACCAGGTCGTCGATGATGCCGGTGAGGGCGAAGTCCTTCGGGGTGAAGACCCGGGCGACCCCGGCCGCCCGGAGGGTGTCCGCGTCACCGGCCGGGATGATGCCGCCCACCACCACCGGCAGGTCCGCCCGGCCGGCGGCGCGCAGCCCGTCGAGCACCGCGGGCACGGCGGCCAGGTGCGAGCCGGAGAGCACGGAGAGCCCGACCAGGTCGACGTCCTCCTCCACGGCGGCCGCCACGATCTGCCCCGCGGTCAACCGGATGCCCTGGTAGACGACCTCGAAGCCGGCGTCGCGGGCACGTACCGCGATCTGCTCCGCGCCGTTGGAGTGCCCGTCCAGGCCGGGTTTGCCGACCAGCAGCCGCAGCCGGCCGCTGCCCAGCTCCCGCGCGGTGGCGGCGACCCGCTCGCGGACCGCCGCGAGGCCCGGCTCGCCGCCGCCGCCGGTTGCGCCGGCCAGGCCGGTCGGCGCCCGGTATTCACCGAAGACCTGGCGCAGCGCGCCAGCCCACTCGCCGGTGGTCACCCCGGCCCGCACACACTCCACTGTCGCCGGCATCAGGTTGGCGGTGGTCGCGGCGTCCGCGCGGAGCCGGGCCAGCGCCGCGTCGACGACGGCCGCGTCCCGGTCGGCCCGCCACCGGCGTACGCCGTCCGTGGCGGCCGCCTCGACCGCGGGATCGACCTGCTCGACGGCGCCCGCACCGGCGGCGGTCAGCGGGGAGGGTTCGGTCTCGGTATACCTGTTGACCCCGACCACCACGTCGGCACCGGACTCCATCCGCCGGCGGCGTTCGGCCAGCGACGCGACCAGCGCGCTCTTGAGGTAGCCGGTCTCCACGGCGGCGACGACGCCACCCAGCTCCAGCACCTTGTCCAGTTCGACCCGCGCCCCGGTGACGACCTCGTCGACCAGCGCGGTCATCACGTGCGAGCCGGCGAAGAGGTCGGGATATTCGAGCAGGTCCGACTCGTACGCCAGGACCTGCTGCATCCGCAGGGACCACTGCTGGTCCCACGGGCGGGGCAGGCCCAGCGCCTCGTTCCAGGCGGGCAGTTGGACCGCGCGGGCCCGGGCGTCGCGGGACATCGTCACGCCGAGCATCTCCAGCACGATGCGCTGGATGTTGTTCTCCGGCTGCGCCTCGGTGAGGCCGAGCGAGTTGACCTGCACGCCGTAACGGAACCGTCGTTGCCTGGCGTCGGTGACCCCGTACCGCTCCCGGGTGATCTCGTCCCAGAGCACGCCGAACGCGCGCATCTTGGCGATCTCCTCGACGAACCGCACCCCGGCGTTGACGAAGAACGAGATCCGCTGGACCACGTCGCCCATCCGCTCGGCGGGCACCTGACCGGAGTCACGGACCGCGTCGAGCACGGCGACCGCGGTGGCCAGCGCGAAGCCGACCTCCTGCACGGGCGTCGCGCCGGCCTCCTGGAGGTGGTACGAGCAGATGTTGACCGGGTTCCACCGGGGCATCTCGCGCAGCGTGTACGCCACCACGTCGGCGGTGAGCCGCAGCGACGCGGCCGGCGGAAAGATGTAGGTGCCCCGGGACAGGTACTCCTTGATGATGTCGTTCTGGGTGGTGCCGGCGCAGCGGGTCAGGTCGGCGCCCTGCTCCAGCCCGACGGTGCCGTAGAGGGCGAGCAGCCACATCGCCGGGGCGTTGATGGTCATCGAGGTGTTCGTGTCGGCGAGCGGGAGACCGTCGAAGAGCGCCCGCATGTCGCCGAGATGGGCCACCGGCACACCGACCCGTCCGACCTCGCCGGCGGCGAGCTCGTGGTCCGGGTCGTACCCGGTCTGGGTCGGCAGGTCGAAGGCGACCGAGAGGCCGGTCTGACCCTTGGCCAGGTTGCGGCGGAAGAGCGCGTTGGTCGCGGCGGCCGAGCTGTGCCCGGCGTAGGTGCGCATCACCCACGGCCGGTCGCGCTCCGGCAACCGTCCCGGGAGGGCCTTCTCGTCCATGGCCGGAGTCTAAGTTACCGTTCAGTAAATAGGGTTGTGGAAAACCACACAGGTCCATGTCGCGGACGTCCGGGTGGGAAGCGGGCGCAATGGCGCGGACCGCCATACCCGGGGCACCAGGCCGCCCTGGTCAGGCGCACACTGGACGCCATGGACGATGAGTTGGCGATCTCCGTACGGGGGCTGCGCAAGGCGTACGGCGACAACGTGGCGGTGGCGGGCGTGGATCTCGACGTGCACCGCGGCGAGGTGTTCGCGTTGCTCGGCCCGAACGGCGCCGGCAAGACCACCACCGTGGAGATCCTGGAGGGCTACCGACACCGGGACGCCGGTGAGGTCTCCGTGCTCGGCGCGGACCCGGCCCACCCGGACGCCGACTGGCGTTCCCGGGTCGGCATCGTGCTCCAGGGCACCGGCGAGTTCGACGAACTGACCGTGGCCGAGGTGATCCGGCACTTCTCCGGCTTCTACCCGGACGCCGACGACCCGGCGAAGGTGATCGAGCGGGTCGGGCTGGCCGGCAAGGCGAAGGCCCGTACGCACACCCTCTCCGGCGGGCAGAAGCGCCGCCTGGACGTGGCGCTGGGCATCATCGGCCGACCGGAGCTGCTCTTCCTCGACGAGCCGACCACCGGTTTCGACCCGGAGGCGCGCCGCGAGTTCTGGGAGCTGATCCGCGACCTCGCCGCGGCCGGCACCACGATCGTGCTCACCACCCACTACCTGGACGAGGCCGAGGCCCTCGCCGACCGGGTCGGCGTGATCGCCGGCGGCCGGCTGGTCGAGGTCGCCGCTCCCAACCGGCTGGGCAATCGACAGGAGGCCGTCGCCACGGTCTCCTGGCGTACCCCGGAAGGGACGCTGGAACGTGCGCAGACCGCGACGCCGACGGCCTTCGTTGCCGACCTCGCCGCGCGTCACGGCGGCGAGGTCCCCGGGCTCACGGTGACCCGGCCGACCCTGGAGGACGTCTACCTCACCATGATCGGACACGCGCGATGACGACCACGACGAAGCCGGCGACGCCGGTCACCGCGACCCGCGGCCGACGGCCGGGTGCCGGAGCGCTCGCCCTGCGCCAGGGCCGGCTGGAGATCACCCAGTTCCTGCGCAGCCGGGAGTCGGTGGTCTTCACGATGGGCTTCCCCATCATCATGATCCTGATCTTCGCGTCGATCTTCGACGGCACGATCGGCGGCGGGGTCAAGTTCACCCAGTACTTCATCACCGGCATGATCGCGACCGGCCTGATGACGGTGAGCTTCCAGAACCTGGGCATCTGGATCCCGATCGAGCGGGATCGGGGCGTGCTCAAGCGTTACCGGGGCACACCGATGCCGAAGTGGGTCTGGTTCGCCGGCAAAGTGATCATGGTGGTGGCGATCGGGATCGCCGAGACCGCGCTGCTGCTGGCCTTCGCGGTGGCGCTGTTCGACCTCGACCTGCCGGGCACCGCGGCGAAGTGGTTCACCTTCGGCTGGGTCTCCGTGCTCGGGGTGACCGCGTGCACCCTGTGCGGCATCGCCATCTCGTCGCTGGCCCGCACCGCCCGCAGCGGCTCGGCCGTGGTCACCCCGGTCGCCCTGATACTCCAGTTCATCTCCGGGGTGTTCTTCGTCTTCACCGACCTGCCCGCCTGGATGCAGCAGGTGGCGGCGCTGTTCCCGCTCAAGTGGATGTGCCAGGGGCTGCGGGCGGTCTTCCTGCCGGAGAGCTTCGGCGCCCAGGAGCCGGGCGGCTCGTTCGAGCTGGGCCGGGTGGCGGTGGTGCTGGCCCTGTGGTGCGTGATCGGTGTGGTGCTCTGCCTGACCACCTTCCGCTGGACCACCAGGCGCGACGGCTGAGCGGCCGGCCGGGGCGGTGACGCGCCCCGGCCGCCACACCTCAGTACGTGTAGAAGCCCTTGCCGGTCTTGCGGCCCAGGTCGCCGGCGGTGACCATGCGCTGGAGCAGCTCCGGCGGGAAGAACTTCTCGTCGGCGGTGTCGGTGTAGATGTTCTTCGAGGCGTGCAGCAGCACGTCCACGCCGGTCAGGTCGGTGGTGGCCAGCGGGCCCATCGCGTGCCCGAAGCCGAGCCGGCAGGCGGTGTCCAGGTCCTCCGCGGACACCACGCCGGCCTCGACCAGCTTGACCGCCTCCATCACCAGGGCGGAGATCAGCCGGGTGGTGACGAAACCGGCGATGTCCCGGTTGACCACGACGACCGTCTTGCCGATCTCCTCGGCGAAGACCCGCGCGGTGTTCAGCGTGGCGTCGCTGGTCTTGTAACCGCGGACCAGCTCGCAGAGCTGCATCATCGGCACCGGGGAGAAGAAGTGGGTGCCGACGACCGCCTCGGGCCGCTCGGTCACCGCGGCGATCTGGGTGACCGGGATGGCCGAGGTGTTGGTGGCGAGCACCGCGTCCGCCTTGCAGATCTTGTCCAGGGCGCGGAACACCTCGTGCTTGATGTCCAGCCGCTCGAAGACCGCCTCGACCACGATGTCCGCGTCCGCCGCCGCCTCCAGGTCGGTGGTCGGGGTGATCCGAGCCAGCGTCGCCTCGACCTCCGACGCCTCGATCCGGCCCTTCTCGGCGAACTTCTCCAGTGACTTCCGAATGCCGCCCAGACCCCGGGTGGTGGCCGCGTCGTCCAGGTCGCGCAGCGTCACCTGCCAGCCCGCCTGCGCCGCCACCTGGGCGATGCCGGAACCCATCAACCCGGCCCCGACGACCGCGAGTCGACCCGCCATCTGTTTCTCCCTCGCTGCGATTGAGTGCCTGCCTGCACCCTAGTCGGCGAGCCTGAACGATGGCTAAGTGGCGGTCGGGCCGGGGTCGCGGGTCGACCTCAGATCTCCAGTGCCGGCTCCTCCGGCGTGGTGCCCCGCTCCACCGCCACCCCGAGCGCCCGCAGGTCGGCCACGAAGTCCGGGTAACCCCGGTCCACGTGGTGCACGTGGGAGACCTCGGTGACGCCCTCCGCGCAGAGCCCGGCGATGATCAGCCCCGCTCCGGCCCGGATGTCGGTGGCCCGCACCGGGGCACCGGAGAGCCGATCCCGGCCGCGAACCACCGCGTGATGCCCATCGGTCTTGATGTCCGCGCCGAGCCGCATCATCTCGTTGGCGAACATGAACCGGCCGTCGAAGATGTTTTCGGTGATCAGGGAGGCGCCGTCGCTGACGGCCGCCAGCCCGATCGCCATCGGCAGCAGGTCGGTGGCGAAGCCGGGGTACGGCAACGTCACCACGTCCACCGCCCGGGGCCGCTCGTCCATCCGTACCCGGAAGCCGTCCCCCCGGGTCTCCACCAGCCCGCCGGCGGCCACCACCTTGTCCAGGGCGACCTCCAGGAAGGCCGGGTCCAGCCCGGTCACCGTCACGTCGCCCCGGGTCATCGCCGCGCCGAACGCCCAGGTGCCGGCGACGATCCGGTCCCCCACCGTGGCGTGACGCACCGGACGCAGACCGGGCACACCGGTGATCCGCAACGTGGACGTGCCCGCGCCGGCGATACGCGCGCCCATCTGGTTGAGCATCGTGCAGATGTCGACGATCTCCGGCTCCCGGGCCGCGTTGTCGATCATCGTGGTGCCCTGCGCCAGCACCGCCGCCATCACCAGGTTCTCGGTCGCGCCCACGCTCGGAAAGTCCAACACGATGTCGGCGCCGCGCAGCCCGTGCGGGGCGGAGGCGATGACGAACCCGTGCTCACCGGAGATCTCCGCGCCCATCCGGGTCAGCCCGGAGATGTGCATGTCCAACCCCCGCGAGCCGATCGCGTCGCCGCCGGGATGGGCCACCCGCACGTACCCCCGACGGGCCAGCAGCGGGCCGAGCACGCAGATCGACGCCCGCAACCGTCGGACCAGGTCATAGTCGGCCTCCGCGCCCGGCTGCTCGGGTACGTCGATCGTCACCGACCGGGACCGGGCCACGCCGCCACGAGCGACCATCGGATCGACCGGGTCGTCCGCGTCGAACTGGACGTCGCAGCCCAGTCGGCGCAGCACCTCCCCCATGATCGCGATGTCGGTGATCCGGGGAACGTTGGTGATCACACTGCGGCCCGGCGCGAGCAGCGCGGCGGCCATCAGCTTCAACGCCGAGTTCTTGGCACCGACCACGTGCACGGTGCCGGCCAGCCGGGCGTCACCGCGGACCCGGATGACGTCGACGTCGTTGACCGCCGTATCGCCGGCGTCGCCGGGGCCCACCACCGGCCAGCCGGCGGTGCTGTCCGGCCGCGCCGGGATCGTCAGGTCGGGAATCCGTAGGCTGTGCGTCATGGCCGTCCACCTCACGCGCATCTACACCAGGGCCGGCGACGCCGGCATGACCAGGCTGAGCAACAACGAGCAGGTGCCGAAGACCGACCCACGGATCGCCGCGTACGCCGACGTCGACGAGTGCAACGCGGCGCTCGGCGTGGCGCTCGCGCTGGGAAACCTCGACGAGGAGCTGCGTGGCGTACTGGGGTCGGTGCAGAACGACCTGTTCGACGTCGGTGCCGACCTGTCCACCCCGGTCGAGCCGGAGCCGAAGTACCCGCCGCTGCGGGTGACCGAGGAGTACGTCGAGCGCCTGGAGGGCTGGTGCGACGAGTACAACGCACGCCTGAGCAAGCTCGACTCCTTCATCCTCCCCGGCGGCACCGCAGGCGCGGCACTGCTGCACGTGGCGCGGACCGTCGCCCGGCGTGCCGAACGGGCAGCGTGGGCGCTGCTCAGCCACGATCCGGAACGAACCAGCACGCTCCCGGCAAAGTATCTCAACCGGCTCTCCGATCTGCTCTTTATCCTGTCAAGAACGGCAAATCCGGCAGGAGATGTGCTATGGGTGCCGGGCGGCAAGCGCTGAACGTCGGCGCTCCGCACCACGTCGAGGTCTGGGTTCCCACTCTGCCCGCCACCACGCGTCGCGACGGCTGACTCGTCCGTCGGGCGGCCCAGCGTCTAGATCGACTCGGGTTCCTTGAAGTCGGGCTATCCCGGCCACCTGGACACCACTATTTCAAGGAATCCGAGTCGATCACCCGCAAGAAAGGCGGGACCGACCGCACCGGTAACGGCAGGTGATCAGAAAAGGTGCCGGACCGACGCACAGCGGCAACGACAGGGTTTCCGGGGCAGCCCGCCCGGCGGAGGGATCAAGCCTGACCGCCCGGAGCCGGGTGGGCTGCCCCGGAAACCCGCAAGAGCGACCACAGACCCAAGAGCAACCACAGATGAGCAGATCAGGCAGCCGGCCAGTCCTGGGAGGCCATACGCGGCGAGACCGCCCCCGGAGGGGCGGCCTCGAGCCAAGAGAGAAAACCGGTCACGGTCGATCGCGCCATGGCGATCTCCACCGGTGCGTGGTGACTGGTACAGCGGAGGATCACCCAGTCGGCCGGCATGGAGAACCGTTCCTGGCCTTCGGGCAACCGTCGGCGCTCCACGGCCAGGTCCTTGCGGGAGAGCACCCGCTTGGGCCGGATGGCGAAGCTGAACATTCGGTACCAGCGCAGCTCGTCACCGGCGAACCGGCCGAAGCCGGGCGACCAGCCGCGGCCGTCGAGCATGGTGGAGACCCGGACGCTGAGCCGGATGATGCCACCGCTGCGGGTGACGAGAGCTCGCCGGACGAAGAGGGTCAGAAGCGCGCCGAGGATGACGACAACGCCGATTCCGATTCCTTCGACGATCTCCATCCCCGGTGTGGCTCAGCGGCTCGGCGCGGAAACCGGGGTTGCGCTCTCGGCCAGCACGGTCACACCGTCGGCGCTCACCGAGAGGAAGCCGCCGGCCACGTCGTAGGCGACCTGCTGGCCACCGGCCAGCTTGATGCGTACCTGGCCGGGCTCAGCGAGCTGGCCGAGCAGCGGCGCGTGCCCCGGCAGGACACCGAGCTCGCCCTCGGTCGTCCGGGCGACGACCATCTCGGCGTCACCGGACCAGACCTTCTCCTCGACGGCGACGAGCTCGACGTGAAGCTGCTGTGCCACGCTGTCTCCTTGCTGCGGCTACGGATTGCCGAAAGTCTAGCCTGACGACGCGGCGCGCCCAACGCGGGTGGGGACAACGCCGGCCTGACTACTTGGTCTTGTTCACGAATTCCGGGTGCTCGAGCAGGAACGGGTCGAGTTGCTCGTTGTGCAGGGCGGTGAAGAAGTCCGGGACCCCCGGCTGGAACTGCTCGCCCAGGTACCTCTTGCCCTCGAAGACGCCACCACCGGGGAGCTTGATCATCTCGATCGTGTTCGGGCGGATGTCCTTCAGGGCGAGCCCGAAGTCGACCACGCTGTTACCCCGACCGTTGAAGATCAGTGACTGGCCGGCGGCGCGGAGCACCTTGTCCAGCTTGATCGGGTTGGACACCACGTCGGCGCTGAACGCCTGGCCGACCATGGCCTTGACGAACTGCTGCTGGTGACGCTGCCGGCCATAGTCGGAATCCGGGACGCCGTTCTTCGGGTAGCGCTGCCGGACGTAGTCCAACGCCTGCCACCCACTCAGGTGCTGGTTGCCCTTCTTGTAGAGCGCCTGCGGGCCGACGTAGCCCTCGCCACGGGTGTTGCCCGGCCGCGGCTTGCCGTCCGGCTGCTTGTGCTCGGACTTCACGTCGCGCTCGATGTACATGTTGACACCACCCATGGCGTCGACGATCTTCTGGAAGCCGGTGAAGTTGATGATCGCGCCAGCGTCGAAGCGCTTGATTCCGGTCACCTTCTGCACTGTGGTGGCCAGCAGCTCGAAGCCCCGTGCCGCGTCGGGGTTGGCCCCCGGCACCTTGCTGCCGAACGACATCGCGGCGTTGATCTTCGTGGTCTCGCCCGGGAATTCGGCCTTCTTGAACGGGGGGATGTCCACGTAGAGATCACGTGGCACGGAGAACAGGTAGGCCCGGTCCATCGAGGCCGGCACGTGCAGCACCATGATCGAGTCGGCAAGCGGCGCGGCCGTCGGCGTACGCGGGTCGATGCCGACGAGCAGAATGTTGAGCGGACCCTTGATCTCGCTCTTCTTCGCCTGGGCGCCGGCCGCCTGGTCGCCGAAGAGGTCGGCCTTGCCGACAGCCCCCTCGTAGCGGGCCATCAGCACCTCGGTGCCGACCAGCACGGCGCCGCTGAGCATGGTCAGCACGGTGCCGAACACCGTGCAGAGCCTGGCCCACCGCGGCACACCCCGCCAGATGGACGGCTTGCGGCCACTCTTGCCGGCCTTACCCACGAGCATCTCCGTTCGTTACGCCCACACGAGGGAAAGACGGGCGCACGTCGTCGAAAGGTTGCAAAGATCAACGCTCGTTCAGGTGAGCGCGCGGAACGAACCGTATCTCGGAAGCCTCGGGAGTGACGACAACGAGTAACGGACCGCGACGATGGTAGGACGCCAACATGAACAAAAGACTGCCCCGGCATTGCCGGGGCAGTCTTTTTGCTACGAATCGGATGGGGGCTGGTCAGCCCTTCATCAGCTCCTCAGCCTTCTTCTCAAGGTCCTCGAGGCCGCCGCACATGAAGAACGCCTGCTCGGGGAAGTGATCGTACTCACCCTCACTGATCTTGCGGAACGCCTCGATGGTCTCCTTGATCGGGACCGTCGAGCCCGGCACGCCGGTGAACTGCTCCGCCGCGTAGGTGTTCTGCGAGAGGAAGCGCTCGATCCGCCGGGCGCGGGCCACGGTGATCTTGTCTTCCTCGGAGAGCTCCTCGATACCGAGGATGGCGATGATGTCCTGCAGGTCGCGGTAGCGCTGCAGGATCCGCTTCACCTCGGTGGCGACCTGGAAGTGGTCCTGGCCGACGAACTCCGGGGCGAGGATCCGGGACGAGGACGCCAGCGGGTCCACGGCCGGGTAGATGCCCTTGTCGGAGATCGACCGCTCCAGGTTGGTGGTCGCGTCCAGGTGGGCGAACGTGGTGGCCGGGGCGGGGTCGGTGTAGTCGTCCGCCGGCACGTAGATCGCCTGCATGGAGGTGATGGCCTGACCCCGGACGGAGGTGATCCGCTCCTGGAGCTCGCCCATCTCGTCGGCCAGGGTCGGCTGGTAACCCACGGCGCTCGGCATACGGCCGAGCAGGGTGGAGACCTCCGAACCAGCCTGGGTGAAGCGGAAGATGTTGTCGATGAAGAGCAGCACCTCCTGCTTCTTCACGTCCCGGAAGTACTCCGCCATGGTCAGCGCGGAGAGCGCCACCCGCAGCCGGGTGCCCGGCGGCTCGTCCATCTGGCCGTAGACCAGCGCGGTCTTGTCGATGACGCCGGACTCGGTCATCTCAGCGATGAGGTCGTTGCCCTCACGGGTGCGCTCACCCACGCCGGCGAAGACCGAGGTACCACCGAAGTTGCGGGCAACCCGGGTGATCATCTCCTGGATGAGCACCGTCTTGCCCACGCCCGCGCCGCCGAACAGGCCGATCTTGCCGCCCTTGACGTACGGGGCGAGCAGGTCGATGACCTTGATGCCGGTCTCCAGCATCTCGGTCTTCGGCTCCAGGTCCGCGAAGGCCGGGGCCTTGCGGTGGATACCCCAGTGGTCGTCCGGGTTGAGGGTCTCGCCCTCCTTGAGGTTGAGCACCTCGCCGATCGCGTTGAACACGTGGCCCTTGACCGCGTCGCCCACCGGAACGGTGATCGGCTTACCGGAGTCACGAACCTCCGCGCCGCGAACCAGACCATCCGTCGGCTGCATCGAGATGGCGCGGACCAGGTTGTCACCCAGGTGCTGGGCAACCTCCAGGGTCAGCGTCTTCTCACCGCCGGACAGGTTCACGTTGACGTTGAGCGCGTTGAACAGGGCCGGCATGGCGTCGCGCGGGAACTCGGCGTCGACGACCGGGCCGATGACCCGGACCACGCGACCCGTGGCCGTCTTGGTCTCTACTGGTGCAGTCATCACACTTCACTTCCCGACGCGGCAAGCGCGTTGGCGCCGCCGACGATCTCGCTGATCTCCTGGGTGATCCCGGCCTGGCGAGCCGAGTTCATCTCGCGCGTGTACTTCTCGATCATGTCTTCGGCATTGTCGGTGGCGGCTTTCATCGCCCGCCGCCGGGCCGCCGACTCGCTGGCCGCCGACTCGATCAACGCCGCGTAGATCCGCGTGTTGATGTATCTCGGCAGCAGCGCGTCGAGCAGCGCCTCCGCCTCCGGCTCGAACTCGTACGCCGGCAGCAGCCCCTCGGAGCGCGGCCGGTCCTCCACCTGCATCGGACCGATGATCTTGGTGACCGGGGTCTGCGTCATGAGCGAGTGGAACTCGGTGTAGACGATGTGCAACTCGTCGACGCCGCGCACCCCGTCCGCCCCCGCGCCGCCGTCGGCGTCGTCCGCACCGGCCGTGAACGCCTTGATCAGCGTTTCACCCACGGCACGGGCGTCCTCGAACGACGGCTGCTCGCTGAAGCCGGTCCAGTTCGCCTCGATCGGCCGGTCGCGGAACCGGTAGAACCCGACGCCCTTACGCCCGATGACGTAGAGCACCGGCTCCTTGCCGTCCGCCTTGAGCCGCGCGATCAGCGACTCGGCCATCCTGATCGCGTTGGAGCTGTAACCGCCGGCCAGGCCACGGTCGCTGGTGACCAACAGGACGCCCGCCCGCCGCACCCGCTCGCGCGGGGTGAGCAGCGGGTGGTCGATCCGCGCGTTGGATGCCAGCGCCGTGAGCACACTGGTGATGGCCTGGGCGTACGGCAGGGACGCCTGCACCCGGGCCTGGGCCTTGGCGATCCGGCTCGTCGCCACGAGCTCCATCGCCTTGGTGATCTTCTTCATCGACTTCGCCGAGCGGATCCGTTGACGAAGAACGCGAACCTGAGCCGCCATGGGATCAGCTCTCGGCCGGGCGGTCGGTCGCGCTGTCGCGGAAGCGGGTCACCGTCTCGCGGTTCTCGTCGCCCTCAAGCGGGGCGGCCGGCGCGTCGTTGACCTTGCGCTCGTCCTCCTTGCCGAGGAAGACCTGCTTGAACTCCGCGATCGCGGTGTCCAGAGAGCTGGTGATGTCGTCGTTCCACTGGTTGTCGGCGATCGCCGCGAGGACACCCTCGTGCTTGTGCCGCATGTACTGGAGGAACTCCGACTCGAAGCGCCGCACCTCGCCGACCGGGATGTCGTCGAGCTTGCCCTCGACGCCGGACCAGACCGAGACGACCTCTTCCTGCACCGGGTACGGCGAGTAGTTCGACTGCTTGAGCAGCTCCACCAGACGCGAACCCCGGTTCAGCTGGTTCTGCGAGGCCTTGTCCAGGTCGGAGGCGAAGGCGGCGAACGCCTCCAGCTCGCGGTACTGGGCCAGGTTGAGCCGCAGCGAACCGGAGACCTTCTTCATCGGCTTCACCTGGGCGGCGCCACCGACCCGGGAGACCGAGGTGCCGACGTTGATCGCCGGACGGACGCCCTGGTTGAACAGGTCGGTCTCCAGGAAGATCTGGCCGTCGGTGATCGAGATGACGTTGGTCGGGATGAAGGCCGAGATGTCGTTGGCCTTCGTCTCGATGATCGGCAGACCGGTCATCGAGCCGCCACCCAGCTCGTCGGAGAGCTTCGCGCAGCGCTCCAGCAGGCGGGAGTGCAGGTAGAAGACGTCACCCGGGTACGCCTCACGGCCCGGCGGGCGACGCAGCAGCAGCGACACGGCCCGGTACGCCTCGGCCTGCTTGCTCAGGTCGTCGAAGACGATCAGGACGTGCTTGCCGCCGTACATCCAGTGCTGCCCGATGGACGAGCCGGTGTACGGGGCCAGGTACTTGAAGCCGGCCGGGTCGGACGCCGGCGAGGCGACGATGGTCGTGTACTCCATCGCGCCCGCCTCCTCCAGCTGCCCCTTGATCGAGGCGATGGTGGAGGCCTTCTGGCCGATGGCGACGTAGATGCAGCGGACCTGCTTCTTCGGGTCGCCGGTGCGCCAGTTGTCCCGCTGGTTGAGGATGGCGTCCAGGGCGACGGTGGTCTTGCCGGTCTTCCGGTCACCGATGATCAGCTGCCGCTGACCCCGGCCGATCGGCGTCATCGCGTCGATGGCCTTGATGCCGGTCTGCAGCGGCTCGAACACCGACTGCCGGGCCATCACGTTCGGAGCCTGCAGCTCCAGCTCGCGGTAGCCCTCGTTGGCGATGTCACCGAGGCCGTCGATCGGCTGGCCGAGCGCGTCGACCACGCGGCCGAGGAAGGCGTCGCCGACCGGAACGGAGAGAACCCGCTCGGTGCGCTTGACGCGCTGCCCCTCCTCCAGCTTGGCGGAGTCACCGAGAACGACGACACCGATCTCCCGGACGTCGAGGTTCAACGCCACGCCGAGCGTGCCGTCCTCGAACTCCAGGAGCTCGTTGGTCATGGTCGAGGGCAGGCCCTCGACGTGGGCGATACCGTCACCGGTGTCGGCGACGGTGCCGACCTCCTCGCGGGAGACGTCGGACGAGTAGGAAGAGACGTAGCGCTCCAGGGCGCCGCGGATCTCCTCCGTCGAGATGGTCAGCTCGGCCATCCTCTGCTTCCTTAAAATTCAGGGGCCCGGGATACCTAGTACCGACCGGTCCGAATGGCGTCTGTCAATCCGAGCGCTGGGCGGCGGAGCCGCCCGGATGCTGGGCGACACAACCGCCCTGACACTGGGCGGCGAAGCCGCTCAGCGCTTCGCGAGCGCGTTGCGGGTCTCGTTGAGGCGGCGCAGGATGGTGCCGTCGTACAGGTCGGAACCGACCCGGACGCTCACGCCACCCAGGACGGCGGGGTCGACCGTCTGCTTGACGGACACCTCTCGACCGTATATCGCGGTGAGGCTCGCACCCAGTCGACGCTCGTCCTCGTCACTCAACGGGGCCGCGACGGTCACGTACGCCACCTGCCGGTCACGCCGGTCGGCGGCGAGCTCGACCAACCGGGTGAGCGCCCCACTGAAGGAACGTCCCCCGAACCCGCCGAGTGCGACCTCGACGAGGCGGACGGTGACCGGACGGGCCTTGTCGGCGAGCAGCTCGCGGGCCAGGGTGGCCCGCTGCTCGACCGGGGCGACCGGGTCGGCGAGCGTGTTGCTCAGCGCCGACTGACCGGCCACGACCTGACCGAAGCGGAACAGCTCGTCCTCGACCTCGCCCAGCTCGCCGGCCTTGTCGGCGCTGGCCAGCAGCGCCTCCACGCCGAGGCGCTCGGCGCCGTCGAGCAGCTCCGACGGTGTCGACCAGCGGCCGGACACCAGCACCACGAGCAGGTCGAGCGCGTCGGCGCCGATCCGCCCGCCCAGCATGTCGCCGAGCAGGGCGCCGCGATCCGCACCGGAACGAGCCGGCTCGGACAGCGCCCGGCGCAGCCGCGGCTCACGCCGCAGCAGGGTCGCCACGGAGAGGATGGCGTCGGCGGTGGAGGTCACCGCCGACGGCTCCGCGCCGCGGACGTACGCGTCGAGGCGCTCGGCCGCGACCTTGTACGACTCCCGGCTGGCGGCCTGCATCAGCGGGCCCCCGTGCTCTCGAGACCGCTCAGGAACCGGTCGACGGTGCCCTTACGCCGCGCCTCGTCGGCCAGCGACTCGCCAACGATCTTGCTGGCCAGGTCCACCGCGATCGTGCCGACCTCCGCGCGCAGCTCGCGCACGATGGTGGCCCGCTCAGCGGCGAGCGCGTCCTTGCCGGCCTGGATGACCCGGTCGGACTCTTCCCGCGCCTTCGCGAGGATGTCCTGCCGGATGCCCTCGGCGTCGGCCCGCGCGTCGTCACGGATCTTGGCGGCGTCGGTCCGGGCCTCAGCGAGCTGGGCACGGTACTGCTCGAGCAGCTGGTTCGCCTCGGCCTGGGCGGCCTCGGCGCGCTTGATGCCGCCCTCGATCGCGTCGACCCGAGCCTGGAACGTCTGCTCCATGCGCGGGAAGACGAACTTCATCAGCACGAAGCAGAGCACGGCGAAGGCCACCGAGCCAACGACGATCTCCTGCCAGAGCGGGAGAATCGGGTTGTGGGCGGACTCACCACCCTCAGCGGCGAGGAAGTACATGGAAGACCTCCCGGTCAAAGGGGCTGGATCAGGCGGCGGAGCCGGCCCAG
Source organism: Micromonospora sp. NPDC005220 (assembly GCF_040607895.1). Taxonomy (NCBI): domain Bacteria; kingdom Bacillati; phylum Actinomycetota; class Actinomycetes; order Micromonosporales; family Micromonosporaceae; genus Micromonospora; species Micromonospora sp. NPDC005220. Next base: position 80,430 of record NZ_JBEXHP010000006.1, on the reverse strand, counting down.
ATGAAGCCGAAGGCGATGCCGAGCAGCGCCAGCGCCTCGATGACGGCGAAGCCGATCCAGACGTACGGCAGGGTCATCCGCGACGACTCCGGCTGGCGGGCGGTCGACTGGATGTAGGCAGCGAAGACCAGGCCAACGCCGATACCCGGGCCGATGGCGGCGAGACCGTAGCCGATGGCAGCGGTGCTACCGGTGACCTCGGCGAGAACGCTAGCGTCCATTGGTGTGGTTCCTCCTGGTTATCACGCGTGACTCTCACGCGGGACGACAACGGTTGGTGCGGTGGATCAGTGCTCTTCGGCGAGCGCGCCCTGTACGTAGCTGGCGGTGAGGACGGTGAAGACGTATGCCTGCAGGCAGATCACCAGGAACTCGAGGAAGGTGAGCGCGATGGTCATCACCCAGGAGAGCACCGAGACCGGAGCCAGCCAGGCGTTGGCGCTCAGCATCGCGAAGCCGCCGAGCGTGAAGACCAGCAGGAGCATGTGACCGGCGAACATGTTCGCGAAGAGACGAACCGCGAGCGAGAACGGCCGGACGATGAAGGTGGAGAAGAGCTCGATCGGGATCAGCAGCGGCAGGATGTACCACGGTGCCGGCGGGACCAGCGAGTTCTTGAAGTACTTGACGAAGCCGTGCTGCTTGATGCCGATGTAGTTGAACAGCACGTAGCTGATGATCGCGAGGATCGCCGGGAAGGCGATGTGCGAGTTCGGCGAGATCTGGAAGAACGGGATGATCGCGAACGCGTTCGTCAGCAGCACGAAGCAGAAGAGCGTCGTGAAGTAGGGCGCGAACCGCACACCCCGGTGCCCGATCATGTCGACCGCGATGTTGTTGCGCACGAAGCCGTAGATCGACTCGGCGAACCACTGCTTCTTGGTCGGCACCAACTGCGGGTTCCGGTAGGTCGCCAGGAAGAAGATGATCAGGACGCCGACCGCGATCCAGACCATCGCCGTGACCTTGGTGAACCAGTACGAGTTCTCCACACCCCAGGGCAGGATGCTGGGCAGGTAGAAGTCGTCCACCGTGGGTGGGAATCCCGCCTGGCCCGCTGCCAGAACGTTCGCCTGTCCGAACACCGCGTCCCTTCCTAAGTAGGCGTGCCGAGTCGGCGGACGACCAGGATGATGCCCCCGGCCATACCGAGCACGACGCCGATCCCGGTGGCGACGCCGCCGGTGTCGAGCCACTGGTCAACAAGCCAACCGATGAAACCCCACACGAGCATGCCTCCGATGAGGTAGCTGAGCGCGGTCCAACCCTGACCGGCGCCGGACGGATAGTCGTCCGGTTCACCGGCTGGACGGGGGGTTTGGTCACCAGCCATGACGGGGCGAACGATATCAGCCGGGAAGACGAGGCTGTGCCTCACCCCCCGCACAACCGTCGTTGTGTGGGCTTCTCGTGGGCGCCGTCGTCTGTGGGCACGCTACTCCCCTTCCGCCCGTCGGAAAATGACCGGAGGCCGATACATTGCCGCGCGTCCGAAAAATGGGACGACTGTCGCGTCAGCCGTGCGCCCGACGAGCGTGCACCGTGGTCAGCCACCAGATGTGTACCGCCGTCCACACTGCCACCCCGGCGACGATGCCGAGGCAGAGAGGGATCAAACCGGGCCAACCGGTTGACGCCACCGCCACCAGCACCGCACCCAGCAGGCTGAATTTCAGCACGTACAGGCCCAGGCCGAGCGGCAGCAGCAACTGCGGGTTGATCTGGTCGGCTCGGGCCAACACCACTGTGGTGAGGGTGTAGCTGAGCACCGTGACGCCCACCCCGGCCGCCGCGCCGAGCGCGGCCGTCGCGCCGCCGGTCACCGCACCCACCACCGCGGCGACCGCGGCCAGCGCGAGCGACGCCCCCAGCAGCACCGGCAGGTGGCGCAACCGCCACCGCCGGTCGGTGTCCGGCTCGACCACCCCGGGCTCAGCCACGGGGGTACGCCGGAAACGCCGCGACCAGCTCGGCCACCTCGGCACCGAGCCGGGTCAGCTCGTCCGCCCCGCCCGGAGCGCCGGGATCGGTGCGCACCGCGCGGGCGATCAGGGTCGCCACCTGACGCAGCTCCCCCTCGCGCATCCCCTGGGTGGTGACGCTCGGCGTACCGACCCGGATGCCGGAGGCCACCATCGGTGGCTGCGGGTCGTACGGGATGGCGTTCTTGTTCAGGGTGATCGACGCGGCGTCGCAGCGACGCTCGGCCTCGGTGCCGGTCACCCCCAGCTCCCGCAGGTCGATCAGGGCGAGATGGGTGTCGGTGCCACCGGACACCGGCCGCATCCCCTCGTCCGCCAGCCCGGCGGCGAGCGCCTGGGCGTTGCTGACCACCTGCCGGGCGTACGTCTGGAACTCCGGCTGGGCCGCCTCCCGCAGCGCGACCGCCTTGGCCGCGACCGCGTGCATCAGCGGGCCACCCTGGGTGAACGGGAAGACCGCCTTGTCGATCCGCTGAGCCAGCGACTCGCGGCACAGGATCATGCCGCCGCGCGGCCCGCGCAGCACCTTGTGGGTGGTGGCGCAGACGACGTCGGCGTACGGCACCGGGGACGGGATGGCCCGACCGGCGACCAGGCCGATGAAGTGCGCCGCGTCCACCATCAGGTACGCGCCGACCTCGTCGGCGATCTCCCGGAACCGCGCGAAGTCGATCAGGCGCGGGTACGCGGTGGCGCCACAGATGATCAGCTTGGGTCGGTGCGCCCGCGCCAGGTCCCGTACCTCGTCGTAGTCGATCAGCTCGGTGTCCGGCCGGACCGGGTAGCCGACCGGGTGGAACCACTTGCCGGAGAAGTTCACCCGGCTGCCGTGGGTGAGGTGCCCGCCGTGCGGCAGGTCCATCGCCAGCACCGTGTCCCCCGGCTGCACCAGCGCGGCGTACGCGGCCAGGTTGGCGCTCGCCCCGGAGTGCGGTTGAAGGTTGGCGTGCTCGGCCCCGAAGAGTTCCTTGGCCCGGGCGATGCCGATCTCCTCGGCCCGGTCCACCTCGGCGCAGCCGCCGTAGTAGCGCCGGCCCGGGTAACCCTCGGCGTACTTGTTGGTCAGCGTCGAACCGAGCGCCGCCAGCACCGCCGGCGAGGTCAGGTTTTCGCTGGCGATGAGCTGTAGGCCGCCCCGCAACCGGTCCAGTTCGCCGAGGACCACCCCGGCGATCTCCGGATCGGTGGCCCTGAGCTGCGCGAAATCCGGCCCCCAGAAGGTGCTCGTCTCGGTCTCCACAGCGAACGAGTCTAGGCGGCCGCACACTGGGATCCGTGAGATGCCTCGTCACCGGCGCGACCGGGTACATCGGTGGGCGGCTGACGCCGCTGCTGCTGGCCGACGGGCACACCGTGCGCTGCCTCGCCCGCAAGGCGGTGCGGCTGCGGGACGTGCCCTGGGCCTCGGCGGCCGAGATCGTCGAAGGAGACCTGAGCCGACCGGAGACGCTGGCCGCCGCGTTCGCCGACGTGGACGTCGCGTACTTCCTGGTGCACTCGCTGGGCCGGTCCGACTTCGAGGCGGCCGACCGGGCGGCGGCGACCAACTTCGCGGCGGCGGCGCGCGCGGCCGGCGTACGCCGGATCGTCTACCTCGGCGGCCCGGAGCCGGCGCCCGACGCGGAGGTGCCCTCCCCACACCTGCGCTCCCGCGCGGAGGTGGGCCGGATCCTGCTGGACAGCGGGGTACCCACGGCGGTGCTCCGGGCCGCAGTGATCATCGGGTCCGGTTCGGCGTCGTTCGAGATGCTGCGCTACCTGACCGAGCGGCTGCCCGCCATGGTCACCCCGCGCTGGGTTCGCAACCGGATCCAACCGATCGCGGTCCGTGACGTGCTGCACTACCTGGCCGGCTGCGCCGACCTGCCGGCGGAGGTCAACCGGGGCTTCGACGTCGGCGGGCCGGACGTGCTGACCTTCCGCGACATGATGCAGCGCTACGCGCGGGTGGCCGGGCTGCGTCGGCGGATCATCGTGCCGGTCCGTCCGCTCACCCCGTCGCTCTCCTCGCACTGGGTCGGTCTGATCACCCCGGTGCCGAACAAGATCGCCCGCCCGCTGGTGGAGAGCCTCATCCACGAGGCGGTCGCCCACGAACACGACATCGCCCGGTACGTCCCGGACCCGCCCGGCGGGCTGACCGGCTTCGACGAGGCGGTGGCACTCGCGCTGGCCAAGGTGCGCGACGCCCAGGTGGAGACCCGCTGGTCCACCGCGAGCGGCCCGGACGCGCCCGCCGAGCCGCTGCCCACCGACCCGGACTGGTCCGGCGGCACCGCGTACACCGACGTTCGGGAGCGGGCGGTCGACGCGCCACCCGCGGCGCTCTGGCGGGTCGTCGAAGGCGTCGGCGGCGAACACGGCTGGTACTCGTTCCCGCTGGCCTGGTCGATCCGAGGCTGGCTGGACCGGCTGGTCGGCGGGGTCGGGCTGCGGCGGGGGCGACGCGACCCGCACCGCCTCCAGGTCGGTGAGGCGCTGGACTTCTGGCGGGTCGAGGAGATCGTCCCGGGCGAGTTGCTGCGCCTACGCGCCGAGATGCGGCTGCCCGGCCGGGCCTGGCTGGAGATGCGGGTGCTGCCGGCCGACGGCGGCCGCAGCCGCTACCAGCAGCGCGCCGTCTTCCTGCCGCGCGGCCTGGCCGGGCACGCCTACTGGGGGTCGGTGGCCCCGTTCCACGCGGTGGTCTTCGGCGGAATGGCCCGCAACATAGCCCGCAACGCCGAACACCCCCGCTGACGTCGTGGGTCAGTTGCCGGCTCGGGGTTGGGTCTGGAAGGCGGTTCGTTCGCTGGGCGGTACGAAGTCGCGGACCGGTTGATCGCGCAGGGCGAAGGCGAGCACCTCACCTACCGCGTTCACCATCTGGGCCTGCACGGCCTGACCGACGGCGTCCCGAGGATCGTCCGGGTTCGCGGCCATCGAGGCGACCGTGAGCTGCGGCGTGAACGCCACCACCGTCTCCGTCTCGTACCGTTCCGAGCTGCCGGTCTTGCCCGCCACCGGTCGGCCGAGCTTCGCCCGCAGCCCCGCTGCGGTGGCACCGTCGCAGCCCCCGTACATCGACTGGTCGCCGACCGGGCAGCGGGCCGCGTCGGTGGCCGCCCGCGCCACGTCGGTGTCGAGCACCTGTCGGCAGTCCGGCTTGGCGGCGTCGACCGGCCGGCCGGCCGAGTCGGTGATCGACACCACCGGCAGCGGCGCGCACCAGGTCCCCTCGGCCGCCACCGTGGCGTACGCGGTGGCCAGGTCCAACGGGGTGGTGGCGGCCACCCCCAGGGTGAACGGACCCCAGTCCTTCGCGCCGTAGCGGGCCAGCTTGGCGTCGGACTCGGCCCGCAGCACGATGCCGAGCCGCTCGGCCATCTCCACCACCCGGTCGGCACCGACCTTCTCGGTGAGCCAGGCGAAGTAGGTGTTCACCGAGCGGCCGAACGCGCTCCACATGGTGCGCGGGCCGTCCATCGACGACGGGCTGGCGTTCACCGGGCACCACCGTCCGTCGCAACTCGCCTCCCCGGTCACCGGGAAGCGGGTGAGCAACTGGGTCGGCGCCACGAAGTCGGTCGACAGCGGCAGGCCGGCCTCCAGCGCGGCCAACAGGGTGAAGAGCTTGAACGTCGAGCCGCCCTGGTACCCCTCGATCGCGCCGCCGCCGGCGACCAGCTGGTTGACGGTGTTCGGGCGGTTCTTCTGCCCGATCGGGTTGTCCGCCACGCTGTAGGCGCGGTTCACCGACATCGCCAGCACCCGGCCGGTGCCCGGTTGCACCACGGCGGTGGGCACCGCCTCGGCCTTCGTCCTCGGATAGATCTTCAGCACCTGCTCGGTGGTGGCCCGCTGCACCCCCGGGTCCAGCGACGACACGATGGAGAACCCGCCCCGGCGCAGGGTGCGCTGCCGCTCGTCGGCGGTCGCCCCGAACGCGGACTGGCTGCTCCACCAGCGGCTGAACCAGTCGCAGAAGAAGCCCCAGTCGTTGTGCGCCTCGGGCACGCCGGTGCAGTCGTTCGGGGTCTCGCTGGGCCGCAGTTGCAGCGGTTCGGCCCGCGCCGCCGCCGCCGCGTCCGCCGGCACCTGCCCCGTCTCGACCAGCCGTTCCAACACGTACGACCGCCGGGCCACCGCGCTGTCGGCGTCGCCGTTGATCGGATCGTCGCTGTCCGGTGAGCGCACCAGCCCGGCGAGCAGTGCCGCCTGGGCCAGGGTCAACTCGGCCGGGGACCGGGAGAAGTACCGCTTGCTGGCCGCCGCGATGCCGTACGCCCCGGCGCCGAAGTAGGCGATGTTGAGGTAGCGGGTGAGGATTTCCTCCTTGTCGAGTTCCCGCTCCAACGCGAGCGCGTACCGCATCTCCTGGAGCTTGCGCACGGTGGTGAGTTCGCTGGCGGCGTTCCGCTGCGCCTCGGTCAGTCGGGGGTCGTTGCTGAGCACGTTGCGGACATACTGCATGGTCAGCGTGGAGGCGCCCTGCCGGGTCTGGCCGTCACGCTTGTTGACGGTGAACGCGCGCACCACGCCCCGCAGGTCGACCCCGCTGTGCTGGTAGAACCGGACGTCCTCGGCGGCCACTATCGCCTTGCGCATCACCGGGGCGACCTCGTGCAGCGGCACGTCCACCCGGTCCTCCTGGTAGAAGGAGGTGATCAGTGTGGTGCCGTCGTTGGCGTAGAGGTTGGAGCGCTGCGCGGTGGGCGGCGTAAGCAGTGTGTTCGGCAGTTCCGAGTACGGCGTCGACAGGGCGCTGAAGCCGATCCCGAACACCAGGGCCGCCGGCAGTGCGGCGACGGCCAGCACCAACCCGGCCAGCACACCGGCGATCACCACGGTCAGCAGTTTGTCGAATTGGGCCCGGATCATCAGCTCTCCCCGCAGGAGCCGGTCACGCTAGGACCCGTTCAGAATGACCCGGAACACCCCTTTAGCCCCGGGTTTTCCCCAAACCCGGAGGAAACTCGCGCCACGCTCAGGGCAGCAGCACGCCGGCCAGCGGGTGGACCGTCTCCTCGATCTCGTCGGCGACCCGGCTGAAGCACTGGTCACCACGACCCCACGGGTCGTCCAGATCATCGGTGGGCAGCGCCGAGGCGCCCAGCCGCGCGTCGTGAGCCGCCGCCACCAGGGCCACACCCCGGGCGTACACAGCCTCCGGGGTGGCCTCGCCCGACGGCAGTGCGGCGGCGTCCACCGCGGCCAGCAGCCGGCCGAACTCGCCCAGCACGAACGTGCGGGCCGCCGCGTCCGGACGGAGCGCCACCACGTACTCCTGCTGGTCGGCGGTGGCGGTCAGGATCAGGTCGGCGGCGTCGATGTGGTCCGAGCGCAGCTTGCGCGCGGCGAACCCCGCCACGTCCCCACCACGGCCGGTGACCTGCCGCGCCGCCGGCGGGTTCATCTCCTCGCCCGCGTGCCAGCCACCCGTGCCGGCGCTGTGGCTGTGCACCAGCCCCTCAGCCTGAGCCGGGTCCTGCGCACGCCGGGTCAGCCGCTCCCGCACCGCCAGGGCGAGCAGCCGCTCCGCCATCGGCGAGCGGCAGATGTTGCCCATGCAGACGTGCAGAACCGTGAACGGGGGCACTCAGACCGCCCGAATGTCGACGAGATCCGGAACCACGTCGCGCAGCTTCTCCAGTGGGATCGCCCCGGCCCGCAACAGCTGCGGCACCTCACCGGTCAGATCCACGATCGTGCTGGGCACCGGGTCCGGGCAGGGCCCGGCCTCCAGATAGGCCCGCACCGAGTAGCTGAGCTGGTCACGTGCCTCGTCGGCGGTGACCGCGGCCGGTTGGCCGGTCTTGTTGGCCGACGACACCGCCATCGGGCCGGTCTCGCGCAGCACCTCCAACGCCACCGGGTGCAGCGGCATCCGCACCGCCACCGTGCCGGTCTTGTCGCCCAGGTCCCACTGGAGGCTCGGCGAGTGCTCGACCACGATGGTCAGCGCACCCGGCCAGAACGCCTCCACCAGGTCCCGCGCGGCGGTGGGCAGCGAGAAGACCAACCCGTCCAGGGTGTGCCGCGAGCCGATCAGCACCGGCGGCGGCATCTGCCGACCCCGGCCCTTGGCATCCAGCAGCGCCTTCACCGCGTACGGGGTGAACGCGTCCGCGCCGATCCCATACACGGTGTCCGTCGGAAGAACAACCAGCTCGCCGTTCTTGACCGCCTCGATGGCCGCAGCGATGCCGCGGTCCCGATCGGCGGGCGACCGGCAGTCGTAGAGCATCACGAGGAGTCAGTCTGCCACGCCGCCCCGATCGGGGCGTGCTGGCCGTCCGCCCGTCGGGACGCGGTCGCGTAGCGGGGACGCCCGGTGAGGTCCAGATGTTCCGCGACAGCGGTGAAGCGGCCGTCCTCGGCGAGCAGTGCCGGCACCGCCGCGCCGTGGGTGTCATCATGCTCGACGCCGACCACGCCCCCCGGGCGCAGCAGCACCGCCGCCCGGGCGATGACCGGCCGGATCACCACCAGACCGTCCGGGCCGCCGAAGACCGCCTCCGCCGGGTCGTGCCCGGCCACCTCCGGCGGGACCGGCACGTCGTCCGGCACGTACGGCGGGTTGCAGAGCAGCACGTCCACCCGGCCCACCAGTTCGGCCAGCAGGTCCGGCGCTGTCACGTCGGCCTCGACCACCTCGATCGGCCGGTCCCCCGCCGCGGCCCGCTCCGCCGCGTTGCGCCGCAGCCAGGCCAGCGCCGCCGGGGACCGCTCCACCGCGATCACCCGCGCCGCCGGCAGCTCCTGAGCCACCGCCAGCGCGATCGCGCCCGAGCCGCTGCACAGGTCCACCACCACCGGGTCGGGCCGGCCCTGGGCCTGCTCGACGCCCCAGCCGGCCAACAGCTCGGTCTCCGGCCGGGGCACGAAGACCCCCGGGCCGACCGACAGCTCCAGGTGCCGGAACCCGGCTCGACCGGTCAGGTACTGCAACGGCTCACGCGCGGCGCGGCGGCGCGTCAGCTCGTCGAGCCGGACCAGCTCGTCGGCACCGAGGTCGTCGGCGAGCGCCAGCCGACCCCGGGGAACACCCAGCACGTACGCCGCCAACAGCTCCGCCTCCACCCGGGCGGAGCCGACCCCGGCGGCAGCGAGCGCGCGGGCCGTTCGGGCCACCGCGGCGGACGGCCGGATGGGGCCTGTCCCTTCGGAGGGGTGTTGCGGCAAAGTACTCACGACATAATCATGAAGCGTCGCGGGCGACGCGACGACCAGGTGCGCCCCGAGGCGCACGACAGGAGGTTGGCGGGTGGGCTGGCTCGACCGGGTCGATGACCAGGTTGACGCCCTCACGCACGCCCGAGCGTTGCAGGAGGCCAGCCGCTCCGCGGAGTCGTACGTGCTGCTGGAGCGTGTGATCCGCACCACCACCGACCCGGCGGCGCGGGCGGACGCCATGGTGCAGCGCCTCTCCGCGCTGATCAATCTCGGTCGGACCGCTGAGCTCACCCGGGCCATCGAAGAGGCGTCGGCGGCGGTCCGCGACCTCGCTGAGCCCTATCTGCACGGCCACCTCAACGCCCTCGCCGCGCTCGCCGCGCACCACCAGGGCGCACTGGACCGCTGCGTCATGCACCTCGTCCGAGCCGCCCGGGCGCTGGGCGCCGTCGCCGACCCGGACCGGGACACCGCCTGGGGCTGGCACGACCTGGCCATGGCCTACAGCTACCTCAGCTTCCACGGGTACGCGCTGGGTGCCATCGAGCGGGCCCGGCAGCTCGGGCTGACCGCCGGAATCCCGGAGGAGACGTTCGCCGCACCGGGCATCCGGCTGCGCAACGCCGTGGCCCTGGACCACAACGGCGACAGCGACGGTTGCCTGCGGGTGCTCCGGGACGTGGCCGCCGACCTGGCCCGCTTCGTGCGCAGCGGGCGGGCCGGCCAGCTGCGCCCGAGCAGCCTCGCCGCGTACGGCTACGCGGCCGCCCGACAGGCCGCCCTCGGCGACCAGGTGGCGACCGAAGGCGCCCAGCCGGCCCGGTTGATCAGCCACGGTGGGGACAGCGCCCGCGCCCGCGACCTGCGTCAGCTCGGGCAGGTGTGCCTCGCCGTCGCCGACGGACGGCCGATCGAGGCGGTCGCCCGACTGGACACCGTCCGGGTCTCCAACGAGACGCTCGGGGCGGCCGAGCCCGCCCGGCTGCGCAGCATCGCGTTGACCCGCGCCGGGGACCACCTGGCGGCGCACCGGGCCGACCGGCTGGCGTTCCGGCTCGCCGCGCAGCGCAACGACCGACTGCGCGACGTGTACATCGACGGCATCGCCGCCCGCATCGACCACGAGGAGATGCGCCGCGAGGCGGCGCGCTTCGAGGGCGAGGCGTTGACCGACCCGCTCACCGGGCTGCCCAACCGCCGCCGGTTGGAGCGGTACATCACCGCCGTGGTCACCCGCGGCGAACGGGTGGTGATCGGGGTCTGCGACCTGGACGGCTTCAAGGCGGTCAACACCCGGCACGGGCACCACTCGGGCGACCTGGTGCTGCAACGCATCGCCGGGGTGATCAACCGGGTGATGCGCCGGGGCGACTTCGTGGCCCGCTACGGCGGCGACGAGTTCGTGGTGGTGCTGCCGGACACCGGCATGGCCGAGGCCGCCGAGGTGGCCCGCCGGATCGAGGCCGCGGTCCGCCTGGAGGACTGGGAATCGTTGGTGCCGGGCACCCCGGTCGGGGTCAGCATCGGCTTCGCCGAGGTCTCCGGCGGCAGCGGGCTGCGCGACGCGCTCAGCGTCGCGTTCGAGCAGGCCGACCGCGAGATGCTCCGCGCCAAGACCCGCCCCCGCGCGAGCTGACCGCCCCCCGCCCCCCGGCCGGGCGGGGTCGATCAAGGAGTTGTGGTGCCTCACAAAAAGCCCACAACACCACAATCACCCACCATAACTGCATGATCGACCGGGCGTGCCGTCGTCAGGCCGCGGTCAGCGGCGGGACAGTCCGGTCGCGGTCAGCGGCGGGACAGTTCGGTGTCGCCGGCCAGGCGGGCGGCGCGGTCGGCCTCGGTGAGGGCGTCCAGCACCCCGTCCAGGTCGCCGCCGAGCGCCAGGTCCAGGTTGTACGCGGTGTAGCCGATCCGGTGGTCGGTGATCCGGTTCTGCGGGAAGTTGTAGGTGCGGATCCGCTCCGAGCGGTCCACGGTGCGCACCTGGGCCTTGCGCGCGTCCGAGGCGGCGGCGTCGGCCTGCTCCTGGGCGGCGGCGAGCAGCCGGGCCCGCAGGATCCGCATCGCCTGCTCCCGGTTCTGCAACTGGGACTTCTCGTTCTGGCAGGAGACCACGATGCCGGTCGGCAGGTGGGTGATCCGCACCGCCGAGTCGGTGGTGTTCACCGACTGGCCACCCGGGCCGGACGAGCGGAACACGTCGATGCGCAGTTCGTTCTGGTCGATCGTGACGTCGACGTCCTCGGCCTCCGGCAGCACCAGCACCCCGGCGGCGCTGGTGTGGATCCGGCCCTGCGACTCGGTCACCGGGACACGCTGCACCCGGTGTACGCCGCCCTCCCACTTGAGCCGCGACCAGACGCCGTTGCCGCCCTCCGGCACACCCTTGGTCTTGATCGCCAGGGAGACGTCCTTGACCCCGCCGAGGTCGGAATCCTGCGCGTCGATCACCTCGGTCACCCAGCCGTGCCGCTCGGCGTACCGGGTGTACATCCGCAGCAGGTCACCGGCGAACAGCGCCGACTCCTCGCCACCCTCACCGGCCTTGATCTCGACGATCACGTCCTTGGCGTCGTGCGGATCGCGCGGGATGAGCAGCTCGGCGAGGCGCTCCTCCAGCACCGGCAGGGAGCCGGCGATGGCGTCCGCCTCACCGGCGAAGGACGGGTCCTCGGCAGCCAGCTCGCGAGCCGCGGCCAGATCGGCGCGGGCCTGCTCCAACTCGCCGGCGGCCTTGTGCAGCGGCACCAGCTCCGCGTACCGGCGGCCGACCCTGCGCGCGGTGGCCTGGTCGGCGTGGATGGCCGGATCGGCCAACCGCTTCTCCAGCTCCGCGTACTCGTCGAGAAGGCCGGCCAGACGCTCGCTGCTCATGCTGCGGATGCTCCTTCGACGGTGCGCGACGACCGGGCCGGGCCGGGAGGCCAGCGGCCGGGACGGAAACGGGGGAAAACGCGGACGGCGCCCGCGTCCGGTGGAAACCGGACGCGGGCGCCGAACGAGGAGTTACTTGGCCTTCTTGGCCTGAACCTTGGCGTACTTCTGCTGGAACTTCGCGACCCGGCCGGCGGTGTCGAGAACGCGCTGCTTACCGGTGTAGAACGGGTGGCAGGCGCTGCAGGTCTCGGCGTGGATCGCCCCGCCCTTGGCGGTGCTGCGGGTCGTGAACGTGTTGCCACAGGAGCAGCTGACCTCGGTGGTCACGTACTCCGGGTGGATGTTTGCCTTCATGTCGCCTCGGTCCTCTCGTTGGTGGTCGCCGGGTCGCCGTCATCACTCGTCGCGCCGTACGCGACGGGCTCGGGCGTGAACCGGAACCGGTGGCCGATTGACCAGTGTGCCATGGGCCTGAGCCGACCCGGTAATCGGGCCGCACACCTCGTCCGGCATCGTCAACACGTGCCTACCCGTCCGCATTCCCGCCGCCCGGCGGGGCATTCGCGCATCCGGCGAACCGACGCCGCGTGCCCCGCCGGGGGTACGCCAGCCGAGCCCGAGGGGCCCCGATGACCCGCCTGATCGCCACCCGGGGACTGCCCGCCTCGGGCAAGACCACGTTCGCCCGCACGCTCCAGCCGTCCGTCGCCCGGGTCAACCGGGACGACCTGCGCCGGATGCTGCATGGCGAGCGTCTCTTCACCCAGTGGGCCGAGGCGCAGGTGACCGCCGTACAGCAGGCTCAGGTAGAGGCGCTGCTGCGGGCCCGCGCGGACGTCTGCGTGGACGACACGAACCTGCGCGCGCGGACCCTGCGGGGCTGGGCCGATCTGGCCGCCCGGCACGGCGCGGATTTCGAGGTGCACGACTTCACCGACGTACCGCTGGACGAGTGCCTGCGCCGCGACGCCGCCCGCCCGGCCGCCGACCAGGTCGGCGCGGACGCGATCCGCCGGCTGCACGAGCGGTACCTGGAGGGACGGACCCTGCCGTTGCCGGTGCCCGAGGCACGCACCGGACGCCCCGCCGTTCTGCACCCGCCGTCGACCGAGCCACCGGAGATCGTGCTGGTGGACATCGACGGCACCGTCGCTCTGGCCGTCTCGCGCAGCCCGTACGACATGACCCGGGTGGGCGAGGACCAGCCGAACACGGCGGTGATCGCGGCGGTCCGGGCGATGCACGCCGCCGGGTACGGGGTGGTCTTCTGCTCGGGGCGGGACGCCTACGCCCGCGCGGCCACCGAGGCGTGGCTGGCCCGGCACGTCCGAGTGCCCTACCTGGGCCTGCACCTGCGGGCCGTCGGCGACTCCCGAAAGGACTCGATCGTCAAGCGGGAGATCTACGACCGGGAGATCCGGGACCGTTACCGGGTGGCCGGCGTCTTCGACGACCGCGTCCAAGTGGTCAGGATGTGGCGAGCCCTCGGCCTCACCGTCTTCCAAGTGGCCGACGGCGACTTCTGACGGCCCGAGAGCCCTCGACATGACGAAGGGGCACGGCCACAGTGGCCGTGCCCCTTCGTCGTCGGTCAGCGGAGGAGGGTCACTCCCCCGGCGTCGACTTCGCGATCTGCATCAGGAACTCGATGTTCGTGCGGGACTGCTTGAGCCGGTCCAGCAGGAGATCCATCGCGGCCTGCGAGTCCAGCGAGTGCAGCACCTTCCGGAGCTTGTGGATGATGGCCAGCTCCTCAGGTGCGAGCAGGACCTCTTCCTTACGCGTACCCGACGGGTTGATGTCGATGGCCGGGAAGGTCCGCTTGTCGGCGATCTTCCGGTCCAGCTTCAACTCGGCGTTGCCGGTGCCCTTGAACTCCTCGAAGATGACCGTGTCCGCCATGGACCCGGTCTCCACCAGCGCCGTGGCGATGATGGTCAGCGACCCGCCGTTCTCGATGTTGCGGGCCGCGCCGAGGAAGCGCTTCGGCGGGTAGAGCGCGGTGGAGTCGATACCACCCGACATGATCCGGCCGCTGGCCGGCGCCGCCAGGTTGTACGACCGACCGAGCCGGGTCACCGAGTCGAGCAGCACGACGACGTCGTGGCCAAGCTCGACGAGGCGCTTGGCCCGCTCGATGGCCAGCTCCGCCACAGTGGTGTGGTCCTGCGGCGGACGGTCGAACGTGGCCGCGATGACCTCGCCCTTGATCGACCGCTGCATGTCGGTGACCTCTTCGGGCCGCTCGTCCACCAGCACCACCATCAGGTGGCACTCCGGGTTGTTGCGGGTGATCGCGTTCGCGATCGCCTGCAGCACCATCGTCTTACCCGCCTTGGGCGGAGACTGGATGAGTGCCCGCTGGCCCTTGCCGATCGGCATGACCAGGTCGATGACCCGGGTGGTCAGGATGTGCGGCTCGGTCTCCAGCCGCAGGCGCTCCTGCGGGTAGAGCGGAGTGAGCTTGTAGAACTCCGGACGACGCCGCGCCTCCTCCGGCTCCATCCCGTTGATCGTGTCCAGCCGCATCAGCGGGTTGTACTTGTCGCGCCGCTGGTCACCGCTGTTGCCGCCCTCGCGGGCCGCCCGCACCGCACCGGTGATCGCGTCACCGCGGCGCAGGCCGTACTTCTTGATCTGAGACATCGAGACGTACACGTCGTTCGGGCCGGCCAGGTAACCGGTGGTCCGCACGAAGGCGTAGTTGTCGAGCACGTCGATGATTCCGGCCACCGGGACGAGCACGTCGTCCTCGTTGACCTGCGGCTCACGCCCGCCGGTGTCGGCACCGGTCTCGGTGCGCTCGCCGCGCCCACGGCGACGGTCCCGGAAACGGCTGCGCCGGCCGCGCCGGCCGCCACCCTCGCCGTCCTCGTCGTCGCTGTCCCGCTCGGCGCGCTGACCACGGTCGTTGCGGTCGTTGCGGTCGGGCCGGTCGTTGCGCTCGGCACGCTCGCCCCGATCGGAACGCTCGCCCCGATCGGAACGCTCGCCCCGGTCGGCACGCTCGCCGCGATCGGCACGCTCGCCCCGGTCGGCACGCTCGCCCCGATCGGAACGCTCACCCCGATCGGAACGCTCACCCCGATCGGAACGGTCACCGCGATCGGCACGCTCGGTCCGGTCGGTGCGCTCGGCCCGCTCCGGACGCTCGGCCCGGTCGCGGCGGTTCTCGCCACGGTCGGCCCGCTCGCCGGCTTCCGCCTCGTCGGTGCGCGTCTCGGTCGCACGCGCCTCAGCGGGGCGTGCCTCGGTGGCACGGGCCTCCGCCGTCGCGGTCCGGCTCCGCCGGGTGCGGCTACGGCCCTCGGTCTCGGCAGCCGGCTCGGCTGGCGCCTGCTCGGCACCGCGCCCTTCGGCTGCCGGCCGGTCGGCGGTCTCCCGCACCTCGGCGCGCACCCCCTCACGGGTCGGGGCGGCCGCGGCCGCGACCTCGGCCCGCGGTCGAGGGGTCCCGGCGGCGTTGCCGCCCTGCCGCTCGGAAATCGCGGCGATCAGCTCGCCCTTGCGCATGCGAGCCGTGCCGGAGATGCCGAGCGACGCAGCCAGGCTCTGCAGCTCTGGCAGCAGCATCGCCGACAGACCGGTGCCGCTACGCCGACGACGGGCGGGAGCGGCGGCGGTGGCATCGCCAGCGACGTTGGAAACATCCGACGTCACGTCGGTGGTGTCGCTCAATGGATTCCTTCCCTCGATAAGGCCGGGACTGCCCGGAGTCGGAACTCAGGTGGCCGGGCGGCCTCGGTGCACCCGCCTCGCAAGGACGCGTCGCGGGAGTCTGTGACACAGCAGCCGGTCGGTATCCCGACTCACCAACGTCGGTGAGCAGGTCTCGCCGTCTGCGGCGACCTGTGGAAACTGCGGTGCGGCGTGGGCCTTGGCAGGGGTAGACGGGCTGACCGCCGAGAGCTTCGGGGGTGCGCCGCCCCGCAGGAGATCGCGTGCTTCGCGGCTGTGCTAGGTCTAGAGCGTAATCAACTCTTCCGACCTGCGGCAACAGGGTCCCGCTCGGCGTGTCCAAGTCTACCCCGTGCGGCCCGCGCGCCGCTGACGTCTATCGGTAACTGCCAGATCTCCCAGTCTGTTCCCACTCCGAAGCCCGCTGGAGGCTCGCTGAGCGCCAGGACAGTCGGCCCCGCCCCACTGACCACAGCCGCCACACCCGCCGCACGCAACGCGCTGACCAGGGAAAATGTGCCTGGCATCCCGGCTGCGCGGTAATCCTGATGGAGCCGGTCGACGGTGGCCGGCAGCAGCAGGGTCGGGTCCGTGGTGAGCGCGTGCACCAGCAGAGCCGCCCGCCCCGCGGTGAACGCGGCGTCGCCATGCGGCACGGTGGCCGGCAGAGCCGCCCGCGCGGTCGCGGTCAGTCCGCGTTCCGCCGGGACGAAAACTGTGGGCCGCACCGCGTCGGCGACCGGCAGGGACACCGCCCGGGCACCGCCCGGCTCGGACCAGGCCACTGTGAAACCGCCGAGCAGGCACGGCGCCACGTTGTCGGGGTGGCCCTCGATCTCGGCGGCCAGCCGGAGCGCGCCAGCGTCGTCGAGGCGGTGCTCCCCGTCGACGACGAGGGCACGGGCCAGCAGCACCCCGGCGACGATCGCGGCGGACGAGGAGCCCAGCCCCCGCGCCTGGGGGATCCGGTTGACGCACTCCACGCTCAGCCCGTCGGGGTGGGCCCCGAGCACGTCGAACGCGGCGCGCATGGCCCGCACCACCAGGTGTCGGTCGTCGTCGGGCAGCTCGCCGGCACCCTGCCCGGTCACTGTCACCCGGGCACCGCTCGGCGCGACCTCCGCGGCCACGTCGTCGTAGAGCCCGAGGGCGAGACCCAGCGCGTCGAAGCCCGGGCCCAGGTTGGCGCTGGTCGCGGGAGTCCGGACCCGGACCGGCCCGGCGGTGAAGTTCGTCGGCACGCGCTCATGCTAGGGCTCGGCCCCGACGAACCGGCGGCGCGCCCGCTGCCTGGGACCGCCGAACTCAGCCGGCCCGGTCCGGGACCGGCTCGGCGGCCTGCTCAGCGGCCGAATCGGTGAGCGAGAGCCGACGGGTGGCGATCCGCCAGCCGACCGCGTACACGACGGTGATCAGACCGCAGCCGGCGAGCACCACCCGTTCGTCGACCGAGTCCACCACCAGGGCCACCGCCAGTTGGCTCACCGAGATCGCCAGCGTCGCCAGCATCATGTCGGTGGCGAAGACGCGGCCGCGCAGCCGGTCCGGGACCTCGCCCTGAAGCGCGAAGTTCGACATCACCCAGTTGCTGCCACCGGCGAAGTGCGCCACGAAGACCAGCAGCAGCACCAGCGGGAACCATCGCACCACCGAGGTGCCCAGGTAAGACAGGCCGTAGAGCGACATGGACAGCGCGAGCCCGGGCAGCAGCCAGGCCCGGTTGGTGAGCACCCGGCGCATCAGGATCGGCCCCACCAACGCTCCCGCGCCGCGTACCGCGAAGAGCAGGCCGGCACCGAGCGAGCCGACACCGTAGACCCCGGCCAGCAGTGGGAACACGGTCAGCACGCCGTTGCCCAGGCCCACCGCCGACTTCACCGTGACCAGCGCGAGCACCCGGGGGCGGTGACCGATGTAGCCGAGCGCCTCGCGGACCGCCGACCAGGTCCGCTGGGCCGGTTGGTCGGCGTCCCGGGGGGCCTGCAACGGCCGGCGGATCCGGGTGGCGAGGCCCGCGGCCACCGCCAGGCCGCCCGCCGCCACCCAGAAGCAGGCGTACGGGCCGGCAGCGGTGCTGAGCACGCCGCCGAGCGAGGCACCGACCACGGTCATGGTGCCCCAGGCCGAGCCGGCGACGGCGTTGCCGGCGGCCAGTTCGTGCGGCTCCAGCACGTTGGGCAGCGCGGCCTGGGCGGCCGGCGAGTAGAACGCCTTGGCGACCGCCACCACGCCGATCGCGACCAGTGCCAGCCACGCCGTCCCGGCGTTCCGCACGCCCAGCAGCAACAGCACGCCAGCCAGCGCGGCCACGTTCGCGGCGATCATGATCTTCCGGCGGTCGAACCGGTCGGCGATCGTGCCGGTGTACGGCAGCAGCAACGCCACGATGCCGGTGTCCACCGCCAACACCAGCGCGCCCCAGACTCCGCTGCCGGTCAACTGCGGCAGCAGCACCAGCAGCGGCACCATGACGAACCAGTCGGCGCCGAAGACCACCAACTCGGCGAGGAACAGGTTGCGGAAGCTCCGATTGCCGGTCAGAACAGAGAGGGTGGACGCCACGGAGCGCGACCCTACCTGGTCGGTTTCGGAGCCAGGCCCGCTCCCAGCAGCGCCGAGACCGTGACGAATGTGTAACCGCGCGACCGTAGCCCGTTGATCATGTCGGTCAGACCGCGCAACGCGACCAGCCGCCGGGGTGACCCGACATCGTGGCCGAGCACGATCGTTCCCGGTCGGACCTCGGCCACGATCCGCCGGGCGTGGCCGGCCGGATCGTCGGGGAACTGACGCTCCACCATCTGCAACGACCAGAGCACCAGCCGATAGTCCAGCCGGGCCGCCGCGTGCAGCACCGCACCGCCGAGGTGGCCGTACGGCGGACGAAGCAGCACCGGCGGCGTCCCGGTCAGCTCGGCGATCGCGTCGTGGCTGCGGCGCAGGTCGTCGTACGCCTCGCCGGCGTCCAACTTCGCCAGGTCCCGGTGCTCCCAGCTGTGGTTGCCCACCTCGTGTCCGGCGAGCCGGTCGCGGACGACGTCGGCGTGCCGGCGGACCTGCGCCCCGACCATGAAGAAGGTGGCCGGAACCCGGTGCTGGGCCAGGGTGTCGAGCACCATTGGAGTCCACTGTGGTGCGGGGCCGTCGTCGAAGGTGAGGGCCACCAGGCGTTGGTTGGTCCGCCCCGACCAGACGACCTCCAGCGCGCCGGAGCCGACATCCTGCTGGCCGCTACCGAGGGTGGCACTGGCCGGGCCGCCGGCGATCGGCAGCTCGCGATGGGTGATCCACCACGCCTCGGACGTCCCCGCTCCGACGGCCAGACCGCCCACCACCAGCAGGCCACGGCGCAGCAGGTCGCGTCGCCCCCACCCGCGCCCGCTTTCGGCCATCTGCCCGCCCCGATCCACCCACACCCCCACGCATCTACGAGGAGTATGCAAGAAGTTACACAAAGTGTGGGGGCGGTCGGGTCGGAGTGTTTTCGGCCGGATGAACGGGAACGCCCCCGGCGGAAATCCGCCGGGGGCGCTCCGAACCACTCTGCGACCTACTCGGTCGGCTCCGCCGGAGGCAGGGGCGAGGTACGGCTACGGGGCAGCCGGAGCACCTCGAACTGGTCCGTACCCTCGACCAGCGCGGCCGACGGCGCGGGCGGCCCGGCCGGCTGCGTACCCTCGGCCGGGGCCGGCGCGCCGCTCGGCACCGCGACCTGGTTCGGGGCCGACACCTCGTCGGTCTCCGTCGTGGTCACCGCCGGCCCGCCGGAGCGCCGCCGGGCGCGCCGGGTGCGCAGCGACTCCGTGGTGTGCTCCACCATCGAGTACAGCGCCGGCACCAGGATCAGCGTGAGCAGCGTCGAGCTGAGCAGACCACCGATCACCACGACCGCCAGCGGCTGAGAGATGAAGCCGCCCTCACCGGTCAACCCGAGCGCCATCGGCAGCAGCGCGAAGATGGTCGCCACCGCCGTCATCAGGATCGGGCGCAGCCGGCGACGGCCACCTTCGACCACCGCCTCCTGGACCCCCATGCCCTGCGCCCGGTACTGGTTGATCAGGTCGAGCAACACGATCGCGTTTGTCACCACGATGCCGACCAGCATCAGCACACCGATCAGCGCCGGCACACCGAGCGGCGTCCCGGTGATCAACAGCAGGCCGATCGCGCCGGTCGCCGCGAACGGGATGGAGATCAGCAGGATCAGCGCCTGGGTGAGGCTACGGAACGTGGCCACCATGATCAGGAAGACGATCGCGATCGCGGCCAGCACCGCCAGGCCCAGGTCCGCGAAGGCGTCGG
This sequence comes from Micromonospora sp. NPDC005220, assembly GCF_040607895.1. NCBI lineage: Bacteria > Bacillati > Actinomycetota > Actinomycetes > Micromonosporales > Micromonosporaceae > Micromonospora > Micromonospora sp. NPDC005220. The sequence goes on along the minus strand of NZ_JBEXHP010000006.1, from coordinate 60,433 downwards.
CCTGATCCGCGCTGACACCACCGATGGTGAAGCTCGCGCCCGGCACGTCGATGGCGTCCAGCCGCTTCTGCAACTCCGTGCTGGTCGCGCCCAGGTTCGAGCCGGTCGCCGCGCCGGTCACCGACACGCTGCGCTCACCGTCGATCCGGGTCACCTGCTGCGGACCCTCGCCCTGGGTGACCTGCGCGATGTCGCCCAGCTTGACCGGACCCACCGGCAGTGCCCGCAGCTCCTCCACTGTCATCGGCGGTTGCGTGCCCAACCGCAGCACCACGTTCTGCTGCTGGCCGTCGAGCGCGACCTGACCCAGCGGCGCTCCCCGGAACGCCTGCGACACGAGCTGCCCAACGGCGGCCTCGGTGAGCCCGACCCGCCCGGCGGCGACCCGGTCGACAGTCACGTCGACCCGCGGCACCCGCTCGGCCAGGCTGGTCGAGACATCCTCGACGTCCGGAACGCCGGCCATTGCGGCCCGCGCCTCCTCGGCGGCCCGGGTCAACACCTCCGGGTCGCTGGCCTGGACGATCACCTCCAGCTGGCTGGTCGACGCCTCCTGCCCGCCACCGAAGCTGATCTCACCCACCCCGGTGCCGAGCTTGTCGAACTCCTTGCGCAGCACCTCACGCATCTGCTTCGCGTCGGTGTCGCCGTCGAGCGCCAGCGACCAGTTGGCGACGTTGTTGCCGCCGCCGCCCGCCCACGGGTTGTCCCCACCGCCCGCCGTCACCTGGTACGTCTCGACGCCCTCGGTGCGGGACAGCACCGACTCGATCTGCTTGGCCGCCGCGTCGGTGGCCGCCAGGCCACTGCCGGCCGGCAGCTCCTGGCTCATGTTGAGGGTGTCCTGGCCGGAGTCGTCCAGGAAGTTGGTCTCCAACTTCTGTGCCAGACCAAAGGTGCCGAAGAGCACCAGCAGGCCGAGCCCGACGGTGATCCAGCGGGTCGACCGCTTGCGGGTGGCGAACCCGATCACCGGCAGGTACGCCCGCTGCAACGGGCTGCGCAGCTCCTTCTCCTCCGCGGCGTGCCGCACCGCCTCGTCGTCCGCGGTGCCGCCGCGCGGCTTGAGGAACCAGTACGCCAGGACCGGGATCACGGTCAGCGACACCAGCAGCGAGGCGAGCAGGGCCACCGTCACGGTGATCGCGAACGGCGCGAAGAGCTGGCCCACGAACCCGCCGACCAGCGCGATCGGCGCGAACACCGCCACCGTGGTGAGGGTGGACGCGGTCACCGCACCGGCCACCTCGCGGACGCCGGTGACGATGGCGTGCCGCTTCTCCTCGCCGTACTCCAGGTGTCGTTTGATGTTCTCCAACACCACGATCGAGTCGTCGACCACCCGACCGACCGCGATGGTCAACGCGCCGAGGGTGAGCAGGTTGAGCGAGTAGTCACCGATCCACAGGGCGATCAGCGCCACCAGCACGGAGAGCGGGATGGAGACCGCGGTGACCACCGTCGAGCGCACCGACAGCAGGAAGACCAGGATGACGATGACCGCCATCACCAGGCCCAGCAGGCCCTCGGTGGTCAGCGACTCGATCGACTTCTCGACGAACGGCGCCTGGTCGAAGACCACTGTCAGTTCCGCGCCGGCGGCGTCCTTCAGGTCGTCGAGCCGGTCGCGGATCTCGTGCGAGATCTGCACGGCGTTGCCGTCCGGCGCCGCGGTGACCGCGATGCCGAGGCTGTCCTTGCCGTTGGTCCGGGTGATCGCCGTGGCCGGCGCGAGCTGCTGCTCGACGGTCGCCACGTCACCGAGGCGGACCGGTGCCGCGGCCGGGGCGATCACGATTCCGCGCAGCTCCTCCAGGGTGGCGATCGGCGTGCCGACCTGCACCGGGAGAGCCAGCGCGCCGTCGGTCACCGCGCCGGCCGGAACCGCCACGCCGTTGGTCTTCAGCGCCGCGCCGATCGCCGTCGGCTGGATCTTCGCGGCGGCCAACTTCACCGGGTCCGGGGTGACCACCACGACGTCGTCGCGGGTGCCGGTCACCTCGACCGTGCGGACCCCCTCGATGCTCTCCAGCTCCGGCACCACGGTCGCGCGCAGCTTCTCGGCGAGCGCCCGCTCGTCGCCCCCACCGGCGGCGGCCAGCACCACCGCCGGAAGGTCGTCGGTGCTACCCGCGATGACCTGCGGGTCGACGCCCTCCGGAAGCTGGGAGTCGATCCGGCTCAGCGCGGTCTGCATCTTGTTGACCACGTCGTCGAGGTCGGTGCCGAACTCGTACATCACCTGGACGGTGGCCGAACCCTCGCGGGACGTGGAGGTGACCTTGTCCAGCCCGGGGATGCCCTGGAGGGCGTTCTCGATCGGCTCGGTCACCTGCGACTCGACGACCTCGGGGCCGGCGCCGGGGTAGGGGGCCACGATGAACGCGGCCGGGAACTCGAGCGACGGCAGCAGTTGCTGCTTCAGCGACGGCACGGCGAACGCTCCGAACACCGTGGTCACCACCGCGATGAGGGCAATCAACCCTCGGTTGGCGAGGCTGAATCTGGCGAGCAGCGACATCGGCCTGGCTCACTCCTGAACGAGAATGCGGGCGGGGATACCCGAAAGTGTGCCGGACTCGCCTACCTGGGCCCCCGCCGCCCCCGGGCCGTCCCGCGTGCCGCCTGCCCGCCGTCGAGCACCAGCCGCTCAGGCCAGGTCGAGGGCGCGGGCCGCGGCCAGCGGGTCGTTCGCGATGGTCACCGGCGCCGGCGCGGTGGAGATCGCCCACTCCGGGTCCTTGAGCCCGTGGCCGGTCACCGTGCACACCACAGTGGAACCGGGCGGCACCGCGCCCGCCGCGGCCTGCTGGAGCAGGCCGGCCACGCTGGCCGCGCTGCCCAACTCGACGAAGACGCCCACCTCGCGGGCGAGCAGGCGGTACGCGGAGAGGATCTCCCGGTCGGTCACCGACACGATCAGGCCACCGGAGGCGTCCCGGGCATCCAACGCCTTGGTCCAGCTCGCCGGGTTGCCGATCCGGATCGCGGTGGCGATGGTCGACGGCTCCGGCACCACCTGGCCGGTCACGATCGGGGCCGCGCCGGCGGCCTGGAAGCCGTACATCTTCGGCGTCCGGGTGGTCGCGCCGGCGGCCATCTCCTCCGAATATCCCATCCAGTACGCGGAGATGTTGCCGGCGTTGCCGACCGGCAGGCAGTGGATGTCGGGCGCGTCACCGAGCGCCTCGACGATCTCGAAGGCGGCGGTCTTCTGGCCGTGCAACCGGTCGATGTTGACCGAGTTGACCAACGCGACCGGGTAGTCCTGGGCGAGCTTGGCGGCCGTCGCGAGGCAGTCGTCGAAGTTGCCGTTCACCTGGAGCAGCTTCGCGCCGTGCACAAGGGCCTGGGCCAGCTTGCCCAACGCGATCTTGCCCTGCGGCACCAACACGGCACAGGTCAACCCGGCCCGAGCCGCGTACGCCGCGGCGGAGGCGCTGGTGTTGCCGGTGGAGGCGCAGATGATGGCCTTGTTACCGGCCTCGACCGCCTTGGACACCGCGAGGGTCATCCCCCGGTCCTTGAACGAACCGGTCGGGTTGGCGCCCTCGACCTTCAGGTACACGTCGCAACCGAGCCGGGCGGACAGCACCGGCGCCGGCAACAGCGGGGTGTTCCCCTCGTGCAGAGTGACGACGGGCGTGGCCGCGGTGACCGGCAGCCGATCCCGGTACGCCTCGATCAGACCCCGCCACATGTCGCTCTCCTCGCCTCTACCACCGCGCCCAGCCGAACAGCAGGGCCACCTTGGACCAGCCTGCCGGAGCGGTCGATGGCACACCCCGGCTTACCCACCTGGCGGGACGCGCGAGCCGCCCCGTCGATGATGCAACGACTCAGGCGTCGCCCTCGACCCGCAGCACACTGGTCACGGACCGGACAATGTCCAGACCGCGCAGCTCGCCGACGGTGGCGGCGAGCGCGGCGTCCGGCGCCACATGCGTCACGATGACCAACTCGGCGTCGCCGTCGCGGCCCGCCGGCCCGCCGGCCGAGCCCTGCCGCACTGTCGCGATCGACACGTCGTGCCGGGCGAACACGCTCGCCACCGAGGCCAGCACACCCGGGCGGTCGGCCACGTCCAGGCTCACGTGGTAGCGGGTCAACGCCTCACCCATCGGCCGGACCGCCAGGGCCGCGTACGCGCTCTCGCTGGCCGCGCGCACCCCGGCGAGCCGGTTACGGGACACCGCCACCACGTCGCCGAGCACCGCGCTGGCGGTCGGGGCGCCGCCCGCACCGCGACCGTAGAACATGAGCTGCCCGGCCGCGTCCGCCTCCACGAAGACCGCGTTGAACGCGTCCCCGACGCTGGCCAGCGGGTGGCTGCGCGGGATCATCGCCGGGTGCACCCGGACGCTGACCGTCTCCCGGCCGGTGGGGTCGACGCCCCGGGCCGCGATGCAGAGCAGCTTGATCGTGCAGCCCATCGCCTGGGCGCTGGCCATGTCCGCGGCGGTCACCTCGGTGATGCCCTCGCGGTGCACGTCGGCCGCGCCGACCCGGGTGTGGAACGCCAGCGAGGCGAGGATCGCCGCCTTCGCCGCCGCGTCGAAGCCCTCCACGTCGGCGGTCGGGTCGGCCTCCGCGTACCCCAGAGCGGTGGCCTCTTCCAGGGCCTCGGCGAAGCCGGCGCCGGTCGCGTCCATCGCGGAGAGGATGAAGTTGGTGGTGCCGTTGACGATGCCGGTGACCCGGTTGATCCGATCGCCGTGCAGCGACTCACGCAGCGGGCGCAGCAGCGGGATGGCCCCGGCCACTGACGCCTCGTAGTAGAGGTCGCCGCCGCCCTCGGCCGCCGCCTCGTGCAGGGCCACGCCGTCCTCGGCCAGCAGCGCCTTGTTGGCGGTGACCACGCTCTTGCCGGCGCGCAGCGCCTCGACCAGCCAGCCCCGGGCCGGCTCGATGCCGCCGACGACCTCGACCACCACGTCCACGTCGTCGCGCTTGATCAGGCCGAGCGCGTCGGTGGTGAACAGGCTCTCGTCGACCGGCAGGTCACCGCGGTCGCGGCCGAGCCGACGGACGGCGATGCCGGCGATCTCCAGCGGAGCGCCGATCCGGGCGGCCAGGTCGGCCGACTGCTCGTGCAGCAGCCGGACCACCTCCTGGCCGACCGTGCCGCAGCCGAGCAGTGCCAAGCGCACAGGTGACGTCATCCCACATCCAATGCCAGCAGATCGTCTTCGGTCTCCCGCCGGACGATCAGACGCGCCTGGCCGTCGCGCACCGCCACGACCGGCGGCCGGGGCACGTGGTTGTAGTTGCTGGCCATGCTCCGGCAGTAGGCGCCGGTGCCGGGCACTGCGACAAGATCTCCGGGCTGCACGTCGGCGGGCAGGAATTCATCCTTCACCACGATGTCCCCGGACTCACAGTGCTTTCCCACCACGCGGGCGAGCAACGGCTGCGCGCCGGAGGCCCGCGAGGCCAGCGTGGCCGAGTAGGACGCGTCGTAGAGGGCGGTGCGGATGTTGTCGCTCATCCCGCCGTCGACGCTGACGTACGTCCGGATGCCGTCGAGATCCTTCACCGTGCCGACCTCGTAGAGGTTGAACACGGCCGGCCCGACGATGGCCCGGCCCGGCTCGATCGACAGGTGCGGCACGGCCAGGTTCTCCGCCGCGCACTCTGAATCGACGATCTTGCGAAGCCGCTTGGCCAGATCCTGCGGCGTCGCCGGGTCGTCCTGGGTGGTGTACGCGATGCCGAAGCCGCCGCCCAGGTCCAGCTCGGGCAGCTCCACCCCGCGCGCGTCCCGGATCTGCGCCTGGAGGGCGAGCACCCGACGGGCCGAGACCTCGAAGCCGCTGGCGTCGAAGATCTGCGAGCCGATGTGCGAGTGCAGACCGCGCAGCTCCAGCACGTCCTCGTCGAGGATCTTGAACGCGGCGTTCGCGGCGGCACCGCCCGCGAGGGAGAAGCCGAACTTCTGGTCCTCGTGGGCGGTGGCGATGAACTCGTGGGTGTGCGCCTCGACGCCCACCGTGACCCGGACCAGCACGCGGGGCCGGACCCCGCGCTCGCGGGCCAGCGCGGTGAGCCGGTCGATCTCGGTGAACGAGTCGACGATGATCCGGCCCACCCCGGCGTCCAACGCCCGACCCAGCTCGGCGACCGACTTGTTGTTGCCGTGGAAGCCGATCCGCTCCGGCGGCATCCCGGCCGAGAGCGCGGTGGCCAGCTCGCCGCCGGTGCAGACGTCCAGGTACAGCCCCTCCTCGGCGATCATCCGGACCACCGCCCGGCAGAGGAACGCCTTACCCGCGTAGAAGACGTCCTCGGTCGGGAAGGCCGCCCGGAAGTCGCGGCAGCGCGAGCGCAGGTCGGCCTCGTCGAGGACGTACACCGGGGTGCCGAACTCGGCCGCGATGTCGCGGACGCTCAGGCCCGCGACGGCGACCGCGCCGTCCGCGCCGCGGGTCACCGACCGCGGCCACAGCGCCGGCACGAGGTCGTTGACGTCGGCCGGGGTACGCAGCCAGGCCGGCCCCTGGTTGCTGATGTCCGCGTGCAGCGCACCAGCCTCGTGAGCCCGCATGTCACATCCTCTCGGGCGCGGAGACGCCGAGCAGGTGCAGGCCGTTGGCGATCACCGTGCGGGTGGCGTCGTTGAGCCAGAGCCGGGCGCGGTGCAGGTCGGTGATCTCCTCGTCGCCCAGCGGCAACACCCGGCAGGTGTCGTAGAACCGGTGGTAGGAGGCGGCGACGCTCTCCTCCAGGTAGCGCGCGACCCGGTGCGGCTCGCGCAGCTCGGCGGCGGTCGCCACCACGGCCGGGAACTCGGCGAGCGCCTTGAGCAGCTCGTTCTCCTTCTCGTGCCCGAGCAGCTCGGGGCGGAAGGCGTCGGCGTCGCCCCGAACCAGGCCTACTTCGGCGGCCTGGCGGGCCACGCCCGCCGTCCGGGCCGCCACGTACTGCACGTAGTAGACCGGGTTGTCGCGGGTCGCCCGGGTCCACAGCTCGATGTCGATGTCGATCGGGGAGTCGCTGGAGTAGCGGGCCAACGCGTACCGGGAGGCGTCCACGCCGATCGCCTCGACCAGGTCCTCCAGGGTGATCACGGTGCCGGCCCGCTTGCTCATCCGCATCGGCGCGCCGTCGCGCAGCAGGTTGACCAGCTGCCCGATGAGGATCTCCAGGTTGCGCTCCGGGTCGTCGCCGAAGCAGGCGGCCATCGCCTTCATCCGGCCGATGTAGCCGTGGTGGTCGGCGCCCAGCATGATCACGACCCGCTCGAAGCCGCGCTCCCGCTTGTCCAGGTAGTAGGCGCAGTCCGCGGCGAAGTACGTCCACTCGCCGTTGGACTTGCGCAGCACCCGGTCCTTGTCGTCGCCGAAGTCGGTGGTGCGCAGCCAGGTGGCGCCCTCGGACTCGTAGAGGTGCCCCTGCTCGCGCAGCCGGTTCAACGCCAGGTCCAGTTCACCCCGGTCGTGCAGGTCCTTCTCGTTGAAGTAGGTGTCGAACTCCACCCCGAAGTCGCGCAGCGAGGTGCGGATCTCGTCGAACATCAGCGCGACGCCCTCGACCCGGAAAATCTCCTGGGCGGCGGCGTCGTCCAGCGAGCGCACCTCCGGCCGGCGGGCCTGCACCTCGGCGGCGATCTCGGCGATGTACGCACCGCCGTAACCGTCCTCCGGCGCCGGCTCGCCCTTGGCGGCGGCGAGCAGCGACCGGGCGAACCGGTCGATCTGCGAACCGGCGTCGTTGAAGTAGTACTCCGTGCCGACGTCGGCGCCGGTGGCCCGCAGCAGCCGGCTCAGCGCGTCACCGACTGCCGCCCAACGCACCCCGCCGATGTGCACCGGCCCGGTCGGGTTGGCCGAGACGAACTCCAGGTTGATCTTCTCGCCGGCGAGCCGGTCGCTGCGGCCGTACTCCGCGCCGGCCTCGACGATCACCCGGGCGAGCTGACCGGCTGCCGCGGCGTCGAGCCGGATGTTCAGGAAGCCCGGCCCGGCGATTTCCACCGATTTGATACCCGGTGCCCGACCCAGCTCGTCGGCCAGGGCCGTCGCCAACTCCCGGGGCGGGACGCCCACCTTCTTGCTCAACTGCAGCGCGAGCGTCGAGGCGTAGTCGCCGTGCTCGGGGTTGCGCGGTCGCTCCACCACAGTGCTCGCCGGCAGCGCGGCGCGGTCGAGCCCACGCTGCTCGAAGACGGCGTGGACGGCGGCAAGGACGACCGAGGCTAGTTCTGCAGGAGTCACCCAACCATGTTATCGGGGGTAGACTCGGGCACTCGGCGGCTCCCCTGCGCGTCATCCGGCCCGCCACTCCCCTGACCGACCGACTTGACGAGGCACGATGAGCATCAGCACCCCGGGTGGCCCTGAGCGCCGCCCGACCGTGGTCAGCACCGGCAAGAAGCCGGCCGCAGGCCGGCCGGCGTCCGGCGCCAAGGCCGGTTCCGGCAAGCCGACGGGCTCCCCCCGGGCCGGCGGCAAGGGCCCGCGCAAGCCGGTCACCCCGGTCAAGGTGAGCCAGGGCCGCGCCTGGGGTCCGATCGCGCTCTTCGTCGCGGTGGGCGTGCTCGCGGCCGGCATCATCGGGTACGGCGCCTGGGCGTCGTTCCAGGGCTCCAAGCCGTGGGACAAGCGGGCCAACGCCATCGACGGCATCGTCAACATCCGCAAGTCCGACCCGGAGAGCCTCAAGTACGAGTCGCACAAGTCGGGCCCGCTGACCTGGAAGTACTCGCCCCCGGTGGGTGGGGTGCACAACGCCGCCTGGCAGAACTGCATGGGCGACGTGTACGACGCCCCGATCGCCAGCGAGCACGCGGTGCACAGCCTGGAGCACGGTGCGGTGTGGATCACCTACCGCCCGGACCTGCCCAAGGACCAGGTCGACAAGCTCGCCGGCAAGGTGCGCGGTGTCGAAAAGACGCTGATGAGCCCGTACGAGGGCCTGGACAAGCCGATCTCGCTGCAGGCCTGGGGTTACCAGCTCAAGGTCGACAACGCCGACGACTCGCGGATCGACGAGTTCATCAAGGACCTGCGGGTGAACGCCTCCGCCGAGGGCCCGACGGCGCTCTGCAACACCGGCATCACCGCCACCGGCACCACGCCGCGTGAGCTCCAGCAGCAGCCGCCCACCCAGTAAGGACGTCGATGACAGCCCCCACCACCACCGACAGCGAGTACGACGAGGCCGAGGCCGTCCCGGAGGAGGGCGGCCGGGCCCCGGCGCGGCGCTACGGGGTGCTCGCGCTGGCCGCCCTGCTGGTGGTGGGGCTCCTGCTCGGGTACGCCGGCGGGCTCCTCACCCCTCGGCTCACCCGCCCCGGTGACGCCTCGGTCGAGGCGGGCTTCGCCCGGGACATGACCACCCACCACGCGCAGGCGGTGGAGATGAGCCTGATCGCGTACCGGTCGGCGACCCTCCCCGAGGTGCGTCAGATCGCCGTCGACATCGCCACCGGGCAGCAGGGCGAGATCGGCGCCATGCAGACCTGGCTGCGCGAATGGGACCTCAGCCCGACCGGGTCGAAGCCGCCGATGTCGTGGATGTCCGACGGCACCACCGTCACTGACGGTCTGATGCCGGGCATGGCCACGCCGCAGCAGATGACCGCCCTGCGCGACGCTCAGGGCATCGAGGTGGACAGGCAGTTCCTGACCCTGATGTACGCCCACCACCTGGGCGGCATCCACATGATCGACGCGGCACTCGACGAGACCGACAACGCCGAGGTCGTGCGGGTGGCCCAGACCATGAAGAACACCCAGCAGACCGAGCTGAACAACCTCCGGCAGCTCCAGGCGCAGGCAGCCAGGGGCTGACCGGATCGGGCGTACGCACCAGGCCCGCGTCACCGCCACGGCGGAGGCGCGGGCCGCACCATGTCCCCACCAACGCATCCGCCGCCCGGGCCGCACCATGTCCCCCACCAACGCACCCCGCCGCCCGGGCGGCACCATGTCCCCACCAACGCACCCCGCCGCCCGGGCCGCACCATGTCCCCACCAACGCATCCCGCCGCCCGGCCTCCGGTCCCCGGGCCTCCCAGCCCCGGCAGCCTGACCTCCCAGCCCCGGCCGCCCGGCCGCCTTGATCGACTCGGCTTTCAGGAAACCGCGCTGTCCGAGCGGCCGGGACACCCCGACTTCCAGGAACCCGAGTCGATCAAGGCGGCCGGGCCCACACGCGTGACCCGATCGCCCAACTTCATACCTTGTGGTCGTTTTGCGTCGCACAGGTGATTACGTCGCTTAGAGAGTTTTCTCCCCACATATCGTGACCAGTAGTGATTCGGGCTCGTTGCGCAAGACGTGGGGGTTGCACTCAGAGACGCACGGCGTTCGGTCACCAGTTGGTGCCGACGCCACACCATCGGCGGTGACGGGGCGGTGGCAGCCGTCCGTCGCGGACAGCGGCAGGGCGAGCCGGGAATGCTCAGCCGTGAACAGGAACTCGAACTGATCGACACACTGCGGGGCGTCCACCCCGACGAGTTCGGCCTGGACGAGGAGTTGTGGACGCGGCAGAGCCTCACGACGCTCATCCAGCGGCGCTTCGACCTGCCGTTGGACGCCGGCGCGGTCGGGGCGTACCTGCGGGCCTGGGGGCTGGGTCCGCGCGAGCCGCGCGAGCGGGCCTGTGGGCTCTGCGTGAGCGCGGTCGAGCGCTGGGTCCGCAGCGAGTACCCGGCGATCACCCGGGCCGCCCAGGAGCACCTCGCGGAGGTCTACTGGATCGGCCGGATCCGGCTACGCGGCACCATGCCGGCGGCCGACGTGATCTCTGCCGTGTCGTCCCGCGGTCGGGTGCGCTTCATGATCACCACACCGACGGTGGACCCGCCGCTCCCCCGCGATTTCGTGTTGCGGCTCAGCGGCGAGGAGCAGCGCACCGTCCACCTGATCGTGGACGGCTCCTGGCCCCGCAACGAGTGGCCCCGCCGGCTTCCCCGGCGGATCGTCCTGCACCCGCTGCCCAGCTGCGGGCGAGCGGTAGCCGCCTAGACGATCTATTCCAAGGGTTCGGTGAGCGGGGGTGGTGGTGGTGCGCCTGAGAGTCGAAGACCGTGCCGGCGACGCCTTCCAAGGCGGTTGACCGGGTAGATCTTGGACAGTTTCCGTTAGCAGCTGACGGAAAGTGTCCAAGATTGCCGGCGATGGCGGGTGGAGCGGGCCCGAGGTCGTGCCGCACGGGAGTATCTGGTCCCTGTCGCAGCCGGAGGTCGACTCGCCGCGACACGTTTCCAACCAACGGGCGTCGGCGGTCAGGTCCCTTGGAATAGATCGTCCAGGCACCGGGTGGGCCGGGCCGACCCGATCGGCTCACCCGATACCGATTCGGCGTACGCAGGGGACGTTTGCTAGTCTTCTCCAGTCGCTGAGCCCCCGTAGCTCAGGGGATAGAGCACCGCCCTCCGGAGGCGGGGGCGCAGGTTCGAATCCTGCCGGGGGCACATCACAGAACTGCAAACGCGAAATGCGACCGGTCGATCACTGATCGTGAAAGTCAGCCTCGCGTGGGATTAGACGATCAAGGATGCCCCGGCCGCCCGGCCGGGGCATCGGCGTGTTGCCTCAATGTGCGGACGCCGAAAGCACCCGGATCGCGGCAGGATCGGGCATGTGACCTCGCTCAGGGTGGTCACGGTTCCTCCGCCAGCGCACCACAGGTGTTTGACGGCTGGCTTGCAAGCGCGTGCCCAAGCCTCAGGTCGGCGGCTTCTCCGAACTGTCGTGCTCGACAGGCGCACCCGCTTTGGCGCTGTGCGCGGAGCCGCACGCGCCGTACGCATCACCAGGGACGTGCCTCCACCTCAGCCGGGCGACGCGGCTGAGGTGGGTCGGCGTGCCCGAATGCTGACACGAACTGGTCGAACAGTGGCGTCGCGGATGGGTGTGGGTCGCGACGTGGTGTGATCATGTAGATGCCGCGGGTTGGGGGATCGACAAGAGTCACCGTAGTGACGTCGGTTCGCAGCGCGCACGTCAGCACCCCGGGTATCAGGGCGATGGCGTGGCCGGTTGCTACCAGGGCTACCTTGCCGGGCAGATCGGCCGCAGTGAGGTCGATATGCGTGGTGACTCCGGCGCGGGCGGCGTGCTGGCGCAGCAGCGCGGCCGAGCCGTCGTTGTCCTCGACCCAGGTCTGGTTGGCAAGCGCCTGAATGTGCACCGGACCGCGCCCGGCCCACGGATGGCCGACGGGCAGCACGACAACCATCTCGTCCATTCCCAGGAACCGTCGTTCGACACGCGGGTCGTTGGGTAACCCCGGTGGCGCGTCGGTGACAACGGCGAGGTCGAGATCGCCGGCGATCACTCGGTCGTGCAGTTGTGCGCTCAGCCCGGGCAACAGGCTCCACCGGAGAGGGCCGGCGCTGTCCAGCAAGCGGCGGATCGCGGCGGGCACTATCCCGGCAGCCAGAGACGGAGTCGCGCCGACGGTCAGCGGCCGGCTGAGCGCCCCGTCCACAGCATCCCGTACGGCGCTTACCGCGCGGTCGATCTCCTTCAGCACGACCAAGGCGTGGTGAAGAAACACCCCGCCGGCAGGCGTCGGACGCACGCCGCGCACGTGCCGTTGCACCAGCGGCACTCCGAGTCGGCGCTCCAGCCCGGCGATCTGCCGCGAGACGGCGGACTGTGTGTAACCGAGTTCGGCGGCCGCCGCCGACAGCGATCCGAGCTGGCAAGCCATGACAAACGTCCGCCACGCAGTCAACTCCATGGCACGAGTATGCCCAGCGCCGATATGCGTGACCCGCATCGCTGCCCTGCCAACTCTGCGCTTGTCGCATCCGTCGCGGTGCCCGACAGTGGGATCCATGACCGCACCGCACACGATCGCCGTCCTCGGCCTGGGCCGCATGGGCTCCGCGATAGCGACACGACTCATCGACCACGGCTGGGACGTCGTCGGTTGGACACGTTCCGGGCGCACGGTTGGCGCTGTCGAGACGACCGGCGACCCGAACGAGGCTGTGGCGAAGGCCGACATCGCGCTCCTGGCTCTGTTCGACGGCAAAGCGTGCGAACAGGTCCTCGAACGGGTCCGCAGATCGCTGCGAACGGACACGATCGTGCTGAACACCAGCACGATCGCGCCCGAAGAGGCGTCGCGGATGGCCCGGCGGCTCGGTCCGTCCTACGTCCACGCACCCGTGCTCGGCTCCGTACCGGCTGCCGCCGCCGGCGCGCTGCAGATTTTCGCCGCCGCCGACCAAGACGCGCTCGATCGTGTCCGGCCGGTTCTGGAAGCGCTCGGCACCGTGCGGCACGTCAACGACGTCGCAACCGCCGCCACACTCAAGCTGGTCGCCAACAGCAGTCTCGCGGGCGCCGTCTTCGCGCTGCGCGACTCACTGCGGCAAGCCGACGCCTTGGGCCTGCCACGTGACAAGGTGCTGGACGTCCTCGAACTCGGCCAGCTCGGCGGGCTCGTCGCCCGCAAGCGAACCTTCCTCACAAATCAGCCGACCGCCGCCACGGCCACTGCCGAATTTACGATCGGCGCCCTGGCCAAGGACATGGCACTGCTGGCCGCCGCGTCAAACACGCCCCTGCACAACGCAGCCGATCTGGCCGACACCCCTGCCGACCCTGAGGCAGACATCGCCGTTGCCGCCACCGTCCCCGCCGTGGGTGATGCGGTACTCGAACCGCTACGCGCATACATCCGCGGACACGCCACCGCAGACCCCGCCCACTTCCGCGACGCGTTCTTGCCCACCGCCCACATCGAGGGAATCCGGGATGGCGAATTCGTGTCGTGGCGCCTGGACGAATACTGCGCCCTCTTTCGCGGTCTGCCAGCCCCGGACGAATCAACCCGCTCCCGCCGCATCGACGCCATCGACGTCCATGGCACCGTTGCGACCGCCTCGATGACGCTCTGGCATGGCGCGGACACCTTCACCGACGTCTTTCTGCTGGTCCGCGTCAACGACAGTTGGCGCATCGCCAACAAGGCTTACCACCGGAGCGCCTGAAGGACGGGAAGTTAGGCGCCGCTGCACTCACCCACCGCCTGAGCAGGAGCCCGTCAGCCGCCGACGTACGCCGCCAGGTGCTCGCCGGTGAGGGTGGAGCGGGCGGCGACGAGGTCGGCCGGTGTGCCCTCGAAGACGATCCGGCCCCCGTCGTGGCCGGCGCCGGGGCCGAGATCGATGATCCAGTCCGCGTGCGCCATGACCGCCTGGTGATGCTCGATGACGATCACCGACTTGCCGGCGTCGACCAGGCGGTCGAGCAGGCCGAGCAGTTGCGCGACGTCGGCCAGGTGCAGGCCGGTGGTCGGCTCGTCGAGGACGTAGACGCCGCCCTTCTCGGCCATGTGGGTGGCCAGCTTGAGTCGTTGCCGCTCGCCGCCGGAGAGGGTGGTGAGCGGCTGACCCAGGCTCAGGTAGCCGAGCCCGACGTCGGCGAGCCGGTCGAGGATGGCGTGCGCTGCCGGCGTACGCGCCTCGCCGGCACCGAAGAACTTCTCGGCCTCGGTCACCGACATCGCGAGCACCTCGCTGATGTCGCGCCCGCCGAGACGGTATTCCAGCACCGACGCCTGGAACCGCCTACCTTCGCAGTCCTCGCAGGGGGCGGCGACGCCGGCCATCATCCCCAGGTCGGTGTAGATCACGCCGGCGCCGTTGCAGGTGGGGCAGGCGCCCTCGGAGTTGGCGCTGAACAGCGCCGGCTTCACACCGTTGGCCTTCGCGAACGCCTTGCGGATCGGGTCGAGCAGCCCGGTGTAGGTGGCCGGGTTGCTGCGCCGTGAGCCGCGGATCGCGCCCTGGTCGATCGAGACCACACCCGCGCCGGCCGGGATCGACCCGTGCACGAGCGAACTCTTGCCGGAGCCGGCGACGCCGGTCACGACGACGAGCACCCCGAGGGGTACGTCGACGTTCACGTCCTGGAGGTTGTTGGCAGTGGCGCCCCGGATCTCCAGCTTGCCGGTGGGCGTCCGCACCGTCTCCTTGAGCGTCGCCCGGTCGTCGAAGTGGCGGCCGGTGATGGTGCCGCTGGCCCGCAGGCCCGCCACGGTGCCCTGGTAGCAGACCGTGCCGCCGTCGGTGCCAGCTCCCGGACCGAGATCGACGACGTGGTCGGCGATCACGATGGCCTCCGGCTTGTGCTCCACGACCAGCACTGTGTTGCCCTTGTCGCGCAGCTGGAGCAGCAGCTCGTTCATCCGTTGGATGTCGTGCGGGTGCAGCCCGATCGTCGGCTCGTCGAAGACGTAGGTGACGTCGGTGAGCGAGGAGCCGAGATGGCGGATCATCTTGGTGCGCTGCGCCTCGCCACCGGAGAGGGTGCCCGACGGCCGATCGAGCGACAGGTAACCCAGCCCGATCTCCTCGAACGAGTCGAGGAGGTGTTGCAGGCCCGCCAGCAGCGGGGCCACCGACGGCTCTTCGATCTCGCGCACCCAGGCGGCCAGGTCACTGATCTGCATCGCGCACACGTCGGCGATGTTCCTTCCCTTGATCTTCGACGACCGGGCCTCCTGGCTGAGCCGGGTGCCGGCGCAGTCGGGACAGGTCGTGAAGGTCACCGCGCGCTCCACGAAGGCGCGGATGTGCGGCTGCAACGCGTCGATGTCCTTGGCCAGGAAGGACTTCTGGATCGACGGGATCAGGCCCGCGTACGTCAGGTTGATCCCATCGATTTTGATCTTGGTGGGCTCCCGGTGGAGCAGATCGTGCAGCTCCCGCTTGCTGAACTTGGCGATCGGCTTGTCCGGGTCGAAGTAGCCGCAGCCCCGGAAGATCCGGCCGTACCAGCCCTCCATGCTGTAACCCGGGATGGTGATCGCGCCCTCGTTGAGCGAGAGGTTGTCGTCGTAGAGCGCCGACAGGTCGATATCGGTCACCGCGCCCATGCCCTCGCACCGCGGGCACATGCCGCCGAGACGGTTGAAGGTCGCCTTCTCGGTCTTCGTCCTGCCGGCGCCGCGATCGACGGTGATCGCACCGGTCGCCTTCACCGAGGGGACGTTGAAGGAGTACGCGTTGGGCGAGCCGATGTGCGGCTGCCCGAGCCGGCTGAACAGGATGCGCAGCATCGCGTTGGCGTCGGTGGCGGTGCCGACGGTGGAGCGGGAGTTGGCGCCCATCCGCTCCTGATCCACGATGATCGCCGTGGTCAGGCCATCCAGCAGGTCGACCTCGGGCCGCGCCAGCGTCGGCATGAAACCCTGCACGAAGGCGCTGTAGGTCTCGTTGATCATCCGCTGCGACTCGGCCGCGATGGTGCCGAACACCAGCGAGCTCTTGCCGGAGCCGGAGACACCGGTGAACACGGTCAGCCGCCGCTTCGGGATCTCGACGCTGACGTCCTTGAGGTTGTTCACCCGCGCGCCCTGCACCCGGATCAGGTCATGGCTGTCGGCGACGTGCGGCTTGCTGGCCGTGCTCATCGTGTCTCCCTGTGTCGCGCGCGGACGGTTCAGCGCACTTCCTGGATGCGGACCATATTGCCGGCCGGGTCCCGGAAGGCAGCGTCGCGCACGCCGTACGGCTGCTCGGTCGGCTCCTGGACGACCTCGGCGTCGCTGGCCTCCAGCTTGGCGAAGGTGGCGTCGAGATCGGTGGTGGCCAGGTTGACGCCGAAGTAGCTGCCCTTGGCCATCAGCTCGAGGATGGTCTGCCGCTCGTCGTCGGTGATGCCGGGGTTGGCGGTCGGTGGGTGCAGCACGATGGCCGTGCTGGGCTGGTCGACCGGCCCGACCGTGATCCACCGCATCCCCTCGTAGCCGACGTCGAGGCGGACCTCGAAGCCGAGGATGTCGCGGTAGAAGGCCAGCGAGGCGTCCGGGTCGGTGTGCGGCAGGAAACTGGAGTGAATGGTGATGTCCATGCTGGTCACGCTAGTTGCGCCGCGGTGACCCGCGCTTCTCGATTCCTGACCGGTCTGGTCACCTGCTTGGCCACGCACGACGGCATCCCCGCCGTCGCCTGGGCCGCCTGCCGCCGGTAGACGCTGGGCGGCACGCCGACCAGCTCGGTGAAGCGGGTGCTGAAGGTGCCCAGCGACGAACATCCGACCGCGAAACAGACATCGGTGACGCTCAGGTCGCCCCGGCGCAGCAGGGCCATCGCCCGCTCGATCCGTCGGGTCATCAGGTAGCTGTAGGGCGATTCGCCATAGGCGAGCCGGAACTCGCGGCTGAGGTGCCCGGCGGACATGTGCGCGCCACGGGCGAGCGCCTCGACGTCCAGCGGAGACGCGTACTGCCGGTCGATCCGGTCGCGGACCCGGCGCAGTCGAGCCAGGTCGGCCAGTCGCTGGGTCGCGTCGGATTTGCTGCTCACCTGGGAAATCGTGCCACAACCCACCGACAAACCGCCGTCGTCGGGCGCGGGCGGGGGGCTGACGAGCGGTCAGCCGGCCTCGCGACGGGCGCGGGCCCGGCGCTTGCCCTCGTGCATGGCCTGCACCCGGGCCACCGGGATGGTCCGCCCCTCCGCGACCAGGTCCGCGGGGAGCGGTTGCGGGGCCGGCATCAGCGCGGACCAGGGGTCACCGTCGGCGAGCAGCGCCGGCGCGGTCCGGATGGTGAAGTCGGCGGGGGTCACCTCGCTCAGCTCGGCCCAGTCGACCGGGAACGAGACCGGCATGCCGGGGCGCAGCCGGGGGCTGTACGCGGCGGCCACTGTCGCCCCGCCCGCCCGGGTGGCGTCCACGAAGACCCGGCCACCCCGGTCCTCCTTGATGTACGCAGTGGTGGCCAGCGCCGGGTCGAGCCGCTCGGCGCGGACGGCGAGCGCCCGGGTGGCGGCGGCCAACTCCTCGGCCGTGGGTTCGTCGGTCACCGGGACGAAGACGTGCACGCCCTTGGCGCCGCTGGTCTTTACCGCACCGGCCAGGCCGGCGTCGGCGAGCGCCTGGCGCACCAGCAGGGCCGCGTCGACCGCCGCGCGGAACCCGTCGCCGTCCGGCGGGTCCAGGTCGAGGACCAGGTGGGTCGGCCGGTGCAGATCCGCCACGGTGGCCAGCGTCGGGTGGTACTCGACCGCCCTCTGGTTCGCGAACCAGAGCAGGGTGCGGCGGTCGTCGCAGAGGGCGTACGAGATCTCCCGGTGCGACGCCTCCGCCCAGATCTGGGCCCGGCGGACCCAGTCCGGGGTGTAGCGGGGCAGGTTCTTCTGCATGAACGGCGGCTGGCCGGGGCGGACCCTGATCACCGACAGCGGCCGGCCCCGCAGGTGCGGGAGGATCCGGTCCCCGACCGCGTCGAGGTAGTCGACCAGGTCACGCTTTGTCGCGTCGTCGCGGTCGGACAGCGGCTGGTCCAGGTTGGTCAGGGCCACGCCGTCCCGGGTCTCGTCGGCCTCACTCACCCGACCACCCTCCCGGCCTCGCCGCCGTCGGTCAACCGGACGCGGCGCTTCGGTACGGATCGGTTCCGGCACCCACCGTGGCGGGGGCCGACGGATCGGTGGCCGCCGACGGCCCGGTCGAGCGTCGGGGCAGCGTGGTCAGTGCCACCAGCCACGCGGCGATCACGAGACCGGCGGCCACGGCGAACGCGGTCCGGTAGCCGCCGGCGAGCGCGGCGGTCTCGGCCCAACCGACGGCCCGCAGCCCGTCGCTGCGGGCGGCGGCCAGGGTGGCCAGCACGGCCAGGCCGACCGCCCCACCGACCTGTTGGGTGGTGTTGGCCAGACCGGAGGCGAGACCAGCGTCGGTGTCGGTCGCGCCGGCCATGGCCACCGTGGTGACCGCCGGCAGGGTCAGGCCACCGGCCACCCCAAAGATCAACATCGCCGGGAGTACGTCGACGACGTAGGCGCCGTCGGCGGGCAGCCGGGCGAGCAGGAGGAAGCCGACCGTCGCCAGGGCGAGCCCGGCCAGCAGGACAGTCCGGGCGCCCCAGCGGGCGATCAGCCGACCAGCCAGGCCGAGCGAGACCACGGCGATCACGACCGGGGTGGGCAGGAAGGCCCAGCCGGTCGCGGCGGCGTCCAGCCCCAGCACGAGTTGCAGCTCCACGGCGAGCAGGAACTGGAACCCGAAGTACGCGCAGACCATGAGGAACTGCACGGCGTTCGCCGCCACCAGACCCGGGATGCGCAGCACCCGGGACGGCACCAGTGGGGTGGCCGCCACCCGTTGGCGCAGCGCGAACCCGCCGAGCAGCAGCGCAGCGACTGCCATCGCGCCGAGGGTCCGGGGGCTGGTCCAGCCGTGCTCGCCCGTCCCCACGATGCCCAGGATGGCGGCCATCAGACCGGCGGTGGCGAGCAGCGCGCCGGGCAGGTCCAGGCCGGCCCGCAGGCCGATCCCCCGTTCGGCCGGGAGCCGGCGCAGGGCCGCGACGAGGATGGCCGCCCCGATCGGCACGTTGACCAGGAAGATCGTCCGCCACCCGGCGGCCTGGGTGAGCACCCCTCCGGCGACCGTGCCGACCGACGCGCCGGCCGCGCCGGTGAAGCTGAAGACGGCGATGGCGCGGGCCCGCTCGACCGGATCGGGGTAGAGCCGGACGATCATGCCGAGGCCGACCGCCATCGCCAGCGCCCCGCCGACGCCCTGCCCGAACCGCGCGCCCACCAGCAGGGCCGGCCCGGTGGCGACCGCACAGGCCAGCGAGGCCACTGTGAACAGCGCGACGCCGGCCAGGAAGACCCCGCGCCGGCCCAGCAGGTCGCCGAGCCGGCCGGCGAGCAGCAGCAGCAGCCCGCCGAACGCGACCAGGTAGGCGTTCACCACCCAGGCCAGACCGGCGGCGGTGAAGCCCAGGTCGCGTTGCACGGCGGGCAGCGCCACCGCGACGACGGTGCCATCCAGAATGATCATCAGGCTGCCGGCGCAGAGCACCAGCAGCGCTGGCCAGCGGGACGGGACGACACGGTCCATGAAAACCTCCTTGGTGCACGGTTTGTTACCGAGGTCATCGTCTGTGACCATGAACCGGAGCGGAAGGAGGCACTGTGATGTCCCAGAGGAACAGCGATGTGTCCGTGCTGGTCGAGGCCGAGTTGACCTGCGCGGCCGAGAACGTGCCGTTCACCCCGGGGCAGGCGCGGGCGTGCACCGTCCGCGAGGTGCTCGACCGGGTCGGCGGCAAGTGGAGCATCGGCATCCTGGTGGCCGCCTCGAACGGGCCGGTGCGCTTCACCGAGCTGGAGCGGCACATCGAGGGCATCAGCCGCCGGATGCTCACGCTGACGCTGCGCAATCTGGAACGGGACGGCCTGCTGCGCCGCACGGTCTATCCGACCGTCCCACCCAAGGTCGAGTACACCGCCACCCCGATGGCACTGGAGCTGTACGAATCGCTTGTCGCGCTGACCAGCTGGGCCGAACGGCACCGCCGGGCCATCGCCGAGGCGCGGACCAGGTACGACGCCGAGCACGCCGGGTAAACCCCTCGCGGGGTGTGGTGAACGCCACCGCTTCCGTCTGACCGATCGGTCAGTGTCTGACCGATCGGTCAGGCATGCTGGTTTGCGGGAGGTGGACCGGCCATGGTTCGAGCGGTACCCGGTACGCACGGCGAGATCCTCGCCGCGGCGGCGCGGCAGTTCACGGTGACCGGCTACCGGGGCACCTCCCTGCAGGACATCGCCCGTGAGGTCGGCTGCTCCAAGGCCACCGTGCTCTACCACTTCGCCAACAAGGAAGCCCTGCTCGCCGAGCTGATGGCCCCCGCTATCGACGTGCTGCGGGACCTCGACGACCGACTTGCCGGCCTGACCGGAGCGGCCGCGCAGGAGGTCGCCGCACAGGGCTTCGTCGACCTCGCGGTCCGGTTCCGGCGGGAGATCGCCGTGCTGCGCGGCGAGTTCCCGGAGCTGCTGTGCCAGCCGGCCTTCGCGCACATCCAGCAGATCTCCGACCGGCTGCGGGACGCGTTGGCCGGGCACTCCGAGCGGCCCGGTGCGCGGATCGCCGCGCTGGTGCTGCTCGCCGGGATCTCCGAGGCGTGCGGCGAGTTCGCCGACATCACCGACGACGACCTGCGCTCCGCCCTGCTCACCCTCGTCCGGCGGGCCGTCGAACCCGTCGACGCACCTCTGCCCCAACCACCCACGACCGAGGACAAGGACTCCTGATGGCCACCCTGCTCTACCGGCTCGGCCGGGGCGCGTTGCGCCGGCGACGGCTCGTCGTCGCGCTCTGGCTCGTCGTACTCGTCGTCGCCGGCCTGGCCGCGGCGACCCTGCGCGGCCCGACGGCGAGCAACTTCACCATGCCCGGCACCGAGAGCCAGCGCGCGCTCGACCTGCTGGCCGACCAGTTCCCCGCGGCCAGCGGCGCCACCGGCACCATCGCGGTCAAGGCGCCGGCCGACGGCCAACTGGCCACCCCCGAGGGTCAGGGCGTGGTGCAGGAGCTGGTCCAGGAGGCCTCGACACTGCCCGGCGTGGTCGGCGCGGTCAGCCCGTTCCAGGTCGGCGCGGTCTCGCCCAACGGCCGGTACGCGCTGGTCCAGGTCCAGTTCGCCACCGGCGGCGACGAGGTGACCGACGAGCAGCGCACCGCGTACGAGAAGGTCGGTGCTGCCGCCGAGGCGAAGGGTTGGCAGGTCGCCCCGGGTGGCGAGGTGCTCGGTGGTGAGCCGGAGATCGGCTCCACCGAGGCGCTCGGCGTACTGGTCGCCGCGATCGTCCTGATCATCACGTTCGGTTCACTGGTCGCCGCCGGCATGACCATGCTCAACGCGCTGATCGGCGTGGGCGTCGGCATGGCCGGCCTGTTCGCGCTGAGCGGTGTCGTCCAGCTCACCAGCACCGCACCCATCCTGGCGCTGATGCTCGGTCTCGCGGTCGGCATCGACTACTCGCTCTTCATCACCTCCCGGCACCGGCAGAACCTGCTCGACGGCCTGTCCCCGGAGGAGGCGGTCGGCCGGGCCGTGGGCACCGCCGGCTCGGCAGTGGTCTTCGCCGGCGCCACAGTTGTCATCGCCCTGGCCGGGCTCGCCGTGGTGGACATCCCGTTCCTCACCGTGATGGGCCTCGCCGCCGCCGGCACGGTCACCGTCGCCGTACTCGTCGCCATCACCCTCCAGCCGGCACTGCTCGGTTTCGCCGGTCGCCGGGTGCTCCCCCGCCGGCTGCGCGCCGTCGCCACCGACAGCACCGCCGACGACGAGGACGACTCGGACATCACCGATCGGCCGGCCGCGCAGACGACCACCACCGAGGACCGCAACCGGTTCGGCTTCCGCTGGGCGCGACTGGTCACCCGGTTCCGCGTACCCGTCATCCTGGTCGGCCTGCTCGGCCTGGGGCTGCTCGCGCTGCCCACGCCGGACATGCGGCTGGCCCTGCCGGGCGCCGCGACGGCGGCCGTCGGCTCACCCGCCCGGGTGGCGAACGACCTGACCGTCGAGGGCTTCGGACCGGGCTTCACCGGCCGGCTCGCGGTGGTCGTCGCCGGTGACACGCCCCAGGCCACCTCGGCCGCCGTGCCGCAGGTGACCGCCCTGCTCCAGCGCACCGAGAACGTCCTCGCGGTGGCCCCGCCCCAGCTCAGCCCGGACGGTCGGACCGCACTGCTCGGTGTGGTGCCGAAGACCGGCCCGACCGACGAGGCCACCGAGACCCTGGTCCACGACATCCGTGGCGCGGTCAGTGGGATCCCCGACGCGGACGTGCTGCTCACCGGCGTCACCGCCATCGGCATCGACGTCTCCGAGAAGCTCTCCGACGCGCTGCCGATCTACCTGCTGCTGGTGGTCGGGCTCTCGGTGCTGCTGCTGATGCTGGTGTTCCGCTCACTTCTCGTGCCGATCAAGGCGGCGCTGGGCTTCCTGCTCACCGTCGCCGCCACGTTCGGCATCACGGTGGCCGTCTTCCAGCAGGGACACCTCGCCGACCTCGTCGGCCTGGACACGCCCGGCCCGCTGATCAGCTTCCTGCCGATCCTGCTCATCGGCATCCTGTTCGGGCTCGCCATGGACTACGAGGTGTTCCTGGTGTCCCGGATGCGAGAGGACTTCGTCCACGGTGAGACCGCCCGACAGGCCACCATCAGCGGCATGGGGCACGGCGCACGGGTGGTCACGGCCGCCGCGCTGATCATGATCTCGGTCTTCGGGGGCTTCGTGTTCCTGGAGGACCCGGTGATCAAGTCGATGGGCTTCGCGCTCGCCATCGGCGTGGCCATCGACGCCTTCGTGGTCCGGATGACCATCGTGCCGGCGGTCATGTCCCTGCTCGGCGACCGTGCCTGGTGGCTCCCCCGCTGGCTCGACCGCGCCCTGCCCAACGTGGACATCGAAGGCGAAGGCCTACGCGAGCACCTCGAAGACCGCACCCCCACGCACGTCTGACCCGCACCACCATTGTCGATCATGGAGTTGTGGTGCCCGTCGTGCCCCGATGAGAGGCCTTCGTCCAGCACCACAACTCCATGATCGGCGCGATCAGGCGCTGCGTCAGACGCCCGCCGGGTAGGTCTCCATCTCGCCGGAGGCGGCCGGGACCGGTAGCGGGTGCAGGGCCGTGGTGTCGTCGCACCAGATGAAGGCGTCGTAGCGGTCGCCGAGCCGGGTGGGCACGTAGTTGCCCCAGGACTCGAAGGACGGGTCGTAGACCACCCCGATCGCCCGGTGGTCCGCGGTGTCGGTGACCCAGCCCGGCTGATCGTCGCCGCCGAAGATCAGCACCGCCCGCTCCGGCATCAGCTCGTGCAACCGCCGCTCGATCGATCCCTCCCGGGCCGGGGGCACCACCATCGCCTCGGGAGGCGAACCCCACCGGGGTGCGGCGATCACCGTGCCCCGGTAGCTGCCGAAGCCGATCAGGGCCACCGCGTCCTCTCCATGCCGCTCCCGGGCCAACTGACCAATGTTGACCATCCCGTCGGCGGCCATGTCGGTGGCCCGCGCGTCCCCGACGTGCGTGTTGTGCGCCCAGACGATGCCCCGGGCGTCGGGGCCGTAGCGGTCCAGCAGCCGGTCCAGGGTGTCCTGCATGTGGGTGTCGCGGATGTTCCACGAGTCCGGGCCGCCGGCCACCATCGCCCGGTAGTAGCGCTCCGCGCCGGCCACCACCTCGGCGTTCTGCCAGGCCGAGAAGCGATCCGGGCCGTCGGAGAGGGCGTGTTCACGGGTCCGGGCCAGCAGCCGGACGACCTCCTCCTCGCAGCGGGCGGAGACGAACCGGCTGGCCGCGCCGTACTCCTCGACCCGCTTGCCGTACGGCTCGAAGCACCGGTACGCGTCCTGCGCCGCCTCCAGCGACTTCGGGTCCTCCTCCCCCAGGTAGTCGAAGATCGCCTGCATCGACTCCCAGAGGCTGTACACGTCGAGCCCGTGGAACCCGGCCCGCTGCCCCTCCGGCCGCTCCACGTTCCAGGCCCGCAGCCAGCTGGCGAACCGGGCCACCTCGGCATTGGCCCACATCCAGGTCGGCCACCGCTCGAACTGCTCGAGGGCGAGCTGCGGTTCGAGCGCGCCACCCGGCGCGGCGGTCACCGAGCGGTGCACCCGATCACAGTCCGGCCAGTCACCCTCCACCGCCACGAAGGAGAAGCCGCACTCCGCGATCAACCGGCGGGTGAGCTGCTCACGCAACCGGTAGTAGTCGTAGCTGCCGTGGGTGGACTCTCCGATCATCACCACCCGGGCGTCGCGAACGCGCTCCAGCATCGGGTCGAAGTCGCTCGGCGCGCCGAGCCGCTGAACCAGCATGCCAGCGGCTACCCGGCCGCCGCTGCGGCAAACCGTTGCGCGCGTCGCGGGCCGACACGCCGGCCGCCGGGGCCGTCGTAGGCCCAACCAAGCCGGTGTACGACCACCGCGAGCGGGTAGCCGACCGACATGACCGTCACCGGCGTTCAGTTGCAGGAGTACCTGGCCGGGCTCGACTACCCGGTCTCGCGGGAGGACCTGATCCGCTGGGGACAGGAGAACGGCGCCAGCACGGCGATGTTGCAGATGCTGCAGGCCCTGCCACCAGAGCAGTTCAACTCCCCCGACGAACTGAACGCAGCCCTCTCCACCCTCACCTAACAGCCCAACCAGCCCCGCCCAACCCAGCCCCCGGCCCGGCTCCGCCCCGGCTCCGCCCCGGCTCCGCCCCGGCTCGGCCCGGCCCGGCCCGGCTCGGCCCGGCCCGGCTCGGCCCGGCCCGGTGATCAAGAGGTTTGCGTCATGCCGAGTGGCGTGTCGTGACGCAAACCTCTTGATCAACCTGGACTGGTGGGTGGGGTTAGGGGAGGGGGATGGTGCGGGATTCGGTGCGGGCGGTTTCGGCGGCGGCGAGGATGGCGACGACCTCGCGGCCGAAGTGGACGTCGCAGCGGTGGTCCTGGGTGCCGGCCCGCACCTGCTCGATGAGCTGATCGATGGCGACGCCGAACGCGATGGCAGGGTCGTTCTCGCCGAACGGGACGTTCTCGATGCCGTTCTCGCCGTAGAACACGAACTCCCGAGCCATCGACTCGGTCGGGGCATCCAGGGAGAGCGAAGCACTGCTCGTGGCACCGCCTTCGTGGGTGAGCAGCAGGTGCACCATCCCGCTCGGTCCGTCCATCGCCGCCACCTGCGTCACCCGGCCCAGCACCGGCAGCAGGATCGAGAGGGCGTGCGGGGCGATGTCCCAGAGCGCCCCGTGCTCCCGACGCCACAGCGAGCCGCCGTACGGGCTGCCGTCCTGGAAGATCGAGGCGAACGCGGTGGTCCGGCCGTGCTGCCAGCCCCCGGCGGCGGCGGTGGCGGCGAGGAACGCTGTCACGTTCGGCTGGAACCGCTGGGTGAAGAAGACGACCGAGGCGACACCGGACTCATCGGCCGCGGCCACCACGCGGTCGGCGTCGGCCACGCTGAGCGCCAGCGGCTTGTCCAGCAGCAGGTGCCGACCGGCGCGGGCCGCCCGGACCGCGATGTCGGCCTGGATGTCCGGCGGCAGGGCGACCGCGATCGCCTCGCACTGCTCGATCAGCGCGTCGACGTCGGCGTAGGCGGGCACCCCGTACCGCTCGGCCAGCGCGGACGCCCGTTCCGGGTTGCGACCCCACACCCCCACCAGCTCCGCGTCGGGATGGGCGTGCAGCGCCTTCCCGTGCGTCTCGATCGCCCAGTGACCGGTGCCGAACAAACCGAACCGCAGCACGTGTACCTCCGCTGTCTCCCCGCACCGCGGCAACGCCACGGACCTGATCCACGCTAGTCGCCCGACCGGGGGAACCGGCGGCGGGTCGACCAACCGGCGCAGCTCACGGCCCATGTCGCAGAGGTCGGACCCGGTTCGGTCGATGGCTGTAGACCTCCAGCTCTGGGGCGGCCCACCCGCCACCTGACGCGCGTCAGTCGCGGCAGCTTTCACGCGCCATGTGCACGGCAGCTTTCACGCGCCATGTGCGGGGCAGCTTTCACGCGCCATGTGCGGGGCAGCTTTCACGCGCCCTGCGCTCGGCAGCTTTCACGCGCCATGTGCTCGGCAGCTCTCGCGCGCCCAACCCAGGCCAGGTCGACAGGAGCGGCGGGCGCGGCCACGTCCCGCCGTAGGCACCCGCTCGCTGGTCGCGGCTGGATATGACGCGCTGCCAGGTCGTCCGGCAGGCAAAGAAGGGGTTCGGTCGATGGCGGCTCGCAGATCTTGGACAGTTTCCGTTAGCTGCTAACGGAAACTGTCCAAGATCTCACGATACAGAGCCGAAACGGGGCCGAGACGGCGTGCGACGGGCGGCGCAAGACGGCCGACCCCCAGCAGAGACGCCGGGAGCAGCCAGGCCCGGAGTCGCCCGGCCCCGAAGACGACCAGACCGGCAGCAGCCAGACGGCCAGCAACCAGGCAGCCAGCGACCAAGCAGGGAACGGCCAAGCGGGCAGTGGCCAGGCGGGCAGCGACCAAGCAGGCAGCGACCAAGCAGCCAGCGACCAAGCAGGGAACGGCCAAGCGGGCAGTGGCCAGGCGGGGTCAACCGATTACTACGACGGTTAGTAGGCTGTGCCGGTGACTGAGGCAACGACCGGGTGGGTCCGGTGACCAGCGTGGGCACCGACTCACCGGTGGACGGGATCGTCGCGACCGTGCCGATCGTGCTGTCGCTGCTCGTCGCGGCGTGGGCGCTGGTGGCGGCGGTACGCCACCGGCCACCGGACCGGATGCAGTTCGTCGGTCTGGCCGTACTCGAAGTGGCGTTGCTGGTGTTGAGCGTGCTGGCGCTCGTCGCGGTCGGCGGCGGGGATCGGCCCGGCGAGCCCGGCGCCTTCTTCGGCTACCTGGTCACGCTGGTGTGCCTGCCGCCACTGGCCTGGGTGCTGGCCCGGATGGAACCGACCCGCTGGGGTTCGGCGATCGTGTGCGCGGTCTGCCTGGTGGCCCCGGTGGTGGTGGTCCGGTTGCAGCAGACCTGGGAGGTGCTCGGTGGTTGACACAGAACCGGCTCGGCAGCGTACGAACTCCGGCCCGGGTCGGCTGCTGATCGCTGTCTACCTGCTCTTCGCCATCGCCGCGACGAGTCGGGCGGGCCTCCAGATCGCCACCAAGTTCGACGAGGCGCCGGTGGCGTACCTGCTCTCCGCGGTGGCCGCGCTCATCTACATCGTGGCGGCGGTGGGGTTGGCCCGCGCCGGGCACATCGGCCGCCGGGTCGCGGTGGCGTGCTGTTCGGTGGAGCTGGTCGGGGTGGTCGCGGTCGGCGTCCTCAGCCTGGTCGACAAGGAGCTGTTCCCGGACGAGACGGTCTGGTCGCAGTTCGGCAGCGGGTACGGCTACATCCCACTGGTGCTGCCGGTGCTCGGCCTGATCTGGCTCTGGCGCACCCGCCGCACACCCGCCTGACCCGCCGCGCACCCCGCTGACGGCCGCGTAGCGGTCTGGCCGGCGCGCACCCGGCGAGGACTGAACGACGAGGGCGGCCCCGTTTCCGGGAGCGCCCTCGTCGGGAGTACCTGTCAGCCCCGTGGGCCGCCCGCGACGTAGATGACCTGACCGGAGACGAAGCCGGCACCCTCGCTCGCCAGGAACGAGATGGTGTGCGCGACGTCCTCCGGCCGGCCCGGGCGACGGACCGGGATCTCGGCGGCGGCGTGCTTCTGGAGGTCGTCGAAGTCGACCTTCATGCGGGCGGCGGTGGCCGCGGTCATGTCGGTGACGATGAAGCCGGGTGCGACCGCGTTCGCGGTCACCCCGAACGGACCCAGCTCGATCGCGAGCGTCTTGGTGAAGCCCTGCAGACCGGCCTTGGCGGCGGCGTAGTTCGCCTGGCCCCGGTTGCCCAGCGCGGAGGTGCTGGAGAGGTTGACGATCCGCCCCCACTTCCGGTCCACCATGTGCTTCTGGGCGGCCTGGCTGAACAGGAACGCGCCGCGCAGGTGCACTCCCATCACCGTGTCCCAGTCGGCGCTGGTCATCTTGAACAGCAGGTTGTCGCGGAGCACACCGGCGTTGTTGACCAGCACGGTGGGCGCGCCCAGCTCGGCGGCGACCCGGCTCACCGCCGCCTCGACCTGGTCCCGGTCGGACACGTCGGCGCCCACACCGAGCGCCCGGCCGCCGGCCGCGGCGATGGCGTCCACCGTCTCCTTGGTGGCCGCCTCCTCGATGTCGACCACGGCGACGGCCATGCCGTCGGCGGCCAGCCGTCGGGCGGTGGCCGCGCCGATGCCGCGTGCGGCTCCGGTGACGATGGCGACGCGGGACTCCTCCGACATGACTACCTCCGGGTAACTTGGGGTCGATCGGAGGAGCTTAACGTCAGAACCCCCGACCCCGGCATAGGCGAATCCACCGGTATCCGTGGCCGGAGACCTTCACCGCGCCGAGCTTGCCCAACTCGCCGTAGCCCCGGTCGGCGAGCACGTCGATCGGCAGGTCGGCCTCCGGCTCAAGGCTGCTGAGGTCCACCTCGACGTCGTCGGTGCCCAGGTTGTGCACGAAGACCATCGTCCCGGTCGGCCCGTCGGCCCGGTGCGCGAGCACTCCGGCCGGCATCGCCACGTCGATGTGGGTGGTCGAGCCGGAACCGATCTCCGGGGCCTCCCGCAGCGTACGGATCATGCGCTCGAACCAGGCGAGCAGCGACTTCGAGTCGCTGCGCTGGGCGGTGACGTTGACGTTCTGGTAGCCGAACTCACCCTTGTCGATCACCGGCCGGACCAGCTTCTCCGGGTCCGCGGTGGAGAAGCCGGCGTTCGGCTGGTACGACCACTGCATCGGGGTACGGATCGCCTCCCGACCGGGCAGCGACAGGTCCTCGCCCATCCCGATCTCCTCGCCGTAGCGCAGCACCGGCGTGCCGCGCATCGAGAACTGCAGGGCGTACGCCAGCTCGATGCGCCGTCGGTCGTTGCCGAGCATCGGGGCGAGCCGGCGACGGATGCCCCGGTCGTAGATGCGCATGGTCTCGTCCGGGCCGAACTTGGCGTACACCTGGTTGCGCTGTTCGGTGGTCAACCGGGACAGGTCGATCTCGTCGTGGTTGCGCAGGAAGGTGGCCCACTGCCCACCGACCGGCAGCTTCGGGGTGTCGCGGAGCGCCTCGATCAGCGACTCCGGGTCCTCGCGGGCCAGGGCGAGCATGAGCCGACCGTTGAGCATGAAGTCGAACAGCATGTGGATGCGGTTGCCGGAGCCGCTGGTGTCGCCGAAGAACGTGGGCAGCTGGTCCGGTTCGACGTTCGCCTCGGCCAGCAGGACGGCGTCGCCGCGCCGCCACTGCACGTGCTGGCGCATCTCGGTGAGGAACTCGAAGTCCTTCGGCGAGTTCGGGTTGCCCGGCTCGGTCAGCTCGATGATGAACGGCACCGCGTCCATCCGGAAGCCGGAGACACCGAGCTGGAGCCAGAACGACATGATCTTCTTGACCTCGGCCCGGACCTCCGGGTTGGCGAAGTTGAGGTCCGGCTGGAACTTGTAGAACCGGTGGTAGAACCACGCCTTGGCGGTCCGGTCGTAGCTCCACGTCTCCTTCTGCTCGCCGGGGAAGACCATGCCCTGGTGCCGGTCGGCCGGCTCGGTGTCGGACCAGACGAACCAGTCCCGGTACGGCGAGTCCGGCGACGATCGGGCGGACTGGAACCACGGGTGCTCGTCGGAGGTGTGGTTGACCACCAGGTCGATGATCACGCGGATGCCCCGGTTCTGCGCCTGGTGCAGCAGCTCGGCGAAGTCACCCAGGGTGCCGAAGCGCGGGTCCACGTTGTAGAAGTCGGTGACGTCGTAGCCGTCGTCGCGGTTGGGCGACGGGTGGATCGGGTGCAGCCACAGGCAGGTCACCCCGAGCCGGGCCAGGTAGTCCAGCCTCCCGATCAACCCACGGATGTCACCGACCCCGTCGCCGTCTGAGTCGGCGTACGTGTCGATGTCGAGGCAGTAGACGACGGCTTCGGAATACCAACGGTCACCCATGCCGAAGGAACATCTCCGATTGATCACCGCGGCAAACCCGTTCCGCGGGTGTCCGGCGGCGTTGGTTACCGTGCCGTCATGGAGAACGACCTCGTACCGCCGAGCGAACTGTTGGACTGGTCCCGGGGCAGCTGGCTGCACCCGCCGGTACGCGTCGAGGAGGGCCCGGCCGGTGAGCTGGTCGTCGAGCCGGCGGCGGACAGCGACTTCTGGCGGCGGACCAGCTACGGCTTCGTCCACGACAACGGCCCGGCCCTGCTGGCGCCGCTGCCGGTGGGCACCGCCATGGAGGTGAGCTTCCGGCTCGACTTCTCGGCGCAGTTCGACCAGGCCGGCGCGTTCGTCCGGGTCGACGAACGGACCTGGACCAAGGCCGGTGTCGAGATCAGCGACGGCGAGGTGCAGCTCGGCGCCGTGGTGACCCGGGAGTTCTCCGACTGGTCGGTGGGGCCGATCCCGGCGTGGGCGGGTCGGGAGGTGACCGTCCGGGTCAGCCGGGCCGGTGACGCGTTGACCGTCCGCGCCCGGGTCGACGACGAGCCGTGGCAACTGGTCCGCCTCGCCCCGCTGGACCCGGCGGCCGACGCGATGGCCGGCCCGTTCTGCTGCGCGCCGTCCCGCGCCGGCCTGACGGTGGTGTTCACCGGCTGGCGACAGGGGCCGGCGGACACCGCGCTGCACCCGGAGGTGTAGATCGGGCCCAGGCGGGTATGGCCCTCCGATCCCCAAAGCCGAGCCGACCGGAAGGACGACCATGGCGTACGCCCAGGCTGGCGACCCGTCCGAGTTCACCGGGTTGACCGGCTGGGTGGCCTCGGTGATCGAGGCGATGGGCCCGGTCGGCGTGGCGCTGCTGGTGGCGTTGGAGAGCATCGTCCCGCCGATCCCCAGCGAGATCGTGCTGGCGCTCGCCGGCTTCCTGGCGCACCAGGGCAAGTTCAACGTCGTCGTGGTGATGCTGGCCGCGACGGTCGGTTCGCTGGTCGGCGCGCTGGTGCTCTACTGGCTCGGGGCGGCGCTCGGCGAGGAACGGCTCAAACGCTGGTTGGACCACATCCCGCTGGTGGATCGCGACGACCTGGAGAAGGCCGACAGGTGGTTCGAGCGGCACGGTCGGTGGGCGGTGCTGATCGGCCGGGTGGTGCCTGTGGTCCGCAGCCTGGTCTCCGTGCCGGCCGGGGCCAACCGGATGCCGCTGGGCGAGTTCATCCTGCTCACCACCATCGGCAGCGGCGTGTGGAACGGTCTCATCGTGGGCGCCGGGTACGCGCTGGGCAGCCAGTGGCAGGACGTGGCCCGCTACAGCGACTGGTTCAACTACGCCATCGGCGCGGTCTTCGCGGTGATGGTGGTCAGTTGGGTGATCCGTAAGGTCCGCAAGCGTCGGGAGCGCGACGACCGGCGGTCGGTGACCGCCGGTCGCTGATCCGCGTTGCCGCGTGCCGCCGGCGCCCGGAGCGGACGCCGGCGAGCACGGTCAGGGCAGGGTGTCCAGGTGCGGGCCCACCGTGTTGGCGAAGCCGTTGCCGTTGCTGACGTCCCAGTTCACCGACCAGGTCATCGCGCCCCGGATGCCGGGGTAGGTGCGCGGCGGGCGGAAGCTGCCGCAGTTGGTGCCCCGGGCCAGGCAGTCCAGGGCGGCGTTGACCACGCTGGGCGCGACGATGCCGCCGCCGGCCGCCCCCGCTCCGGCGGGCAGGCCCAGGCCGACCTGGTCGGGGCGGAGTCCGGCCTCCAACTGGATGCAGGCCAACGCGACGATGAAGTTCACAGTGCCCTGGCCGTACGCCGCGTTCTGGTCGCAGCCGAGCATCGCGCCGGAGTTGTAGTACTGGGTGTTGACGACGGTGAGGATGTCCTTGATGTCGAGCGCCAGCTTGAAGTAGCCGCCGGCCGGGTTCTGCATGTCGATGGTCTGCGGCGCCATCGCGATGATCAGACCCGACCCGACCTTGGCACGTAGCGCGCGCAGCGCCTGCGCCATGTACGTCGGGTTGAGCCCGTTCTCCAGGTCGATGTCGATCCCGTCGAAGCCGTACCGGGCGATCAGCGCGGCGGCCGTGTCGGCGAACGCGGTGGCCGAGGCGGCGGTGTTCACGGTGACCCGGCCGGTCTCGCCGCCGACGGAGAGGATGACCCGCTTGCCCCGGCTGTGCAGGGTGCGGACGTCGGCGGTGAAGTCCGCGTCGGTGTAGCCGCCGAGCGCGGCGGCCAGGCCGGGGTCGATGCCGAAGGTGAGCGCGCCGGGCGTCGCGGTGGCTTCGGCGAAGGCGACCGCCACCAGGTCGTACTCGGCGGGGACGTCGCGCAGCCGCAGTTCGACGGCCGGGTTGTCGAAGTTGTGCCAGTACCCGGTGAGCAGGTGCTTCGGCAGCCCACCGGTGGGCGGCTCCGTCGGCGGCGGGGTGGTGGGCGGAGGCGTGGTGGGCGGAGGCGTGGTGGGCGGGGGCGTGGTGGGCGGGGTGCCGCCGCCGCAGGACGTGCCGTTGAGCTGGCAGCCGCTCGGCGAGCCGGAGCCGCTGGCCAGGAAGCCGAAGGAGACCGAAGCGCCGGGGGCGATGGTGCCGTTCCAGGACCGGTTGGTGAAGGTGTGCCGTTGGCCGGCGGAGCTGAGCAGGGCGTCCCAGTAGCTGCCGAGGGTGGTGCCGGACGGCAGGTCGAAGGTGAGGCTCCAGCCGTTGATGGTCGAGCTGCCGCCGTTGGTGATGGTGTACTTCCCCTCCCAGCCGGAGCCCCAGTCGGCGGTCTTGGCGAAGCTGGCGGTGGCTCCGGCGGCGTACGCGGGCAGCGCCACCCAGGCCGCGCCGAGTGTTGCCGCGAGGGCGGCGACCAGGGACAGGACAAGGGGTCTGGCTGGTTTCATGCGGCCCTCCACGCCCGTACGGGCATCCACGGGTGTCAACGTCGGACTATTATTAAGATAGTTAACTGTTTCTGTCCAGGGGCTGACGTGGACAACCGGTTCTCCCGTCGGGCGGCGACCGACGGGAGAAGGCGACCGACGGGAGAACCGGGAAGGCCCGCCTCAGCGGCGGAAGGTGAACCAGTTGACGTTGACGAAGTCGTTCGGTTGGCCACTGCTGAAGGTGAGGTAGACGGCGTGCCGGCCGGTCACCGCGCCGACGTTGCCGGGCACCGAGCGCCAGCTCTGCCAGCCGCCCGTGTTGCCGATCGCGAAGCTGCCGATGGGCGCCGCCGTCGGGCTGTCCAGCCGCACCTCCACCAGGCCACTCACCCCGCTGCCCGCGCCGGAGGCCACCCGCGCCACGAAGTCCCGGGCCGGGGTGGAGCCGAACTCGACGTTGTCGTAGCGAACCCAGTCCCCGTTACGCAGCGCGGCGATGTTCTGCCCGCCCTCCGAGCACGCCTCGACGAGCACCCCGTTCTGCCCGTTGAACGACTCTGCCTCGACCTGCGCGTACGCGTCCCTCGTGCCGCCGGGCGGCGGCGTGGTGGGGGGCGGGGTGGTCCCGCCGCCGCGGCGGTACACCGCCACGTAGTCGACCAGCATCGGCCGACCCGGGACGGTCGCGGCGGTGGGCGTGCCACTGCCGGCCACCCCGTTCGGGAACGCCCCACCCATCGCCACGTTGAGCAGCAGGAAGTAGCCCGCGTGCGAGGTCATCTGCGACCAGGCCGGCTCGCCGACCCGGCTCTGCGTGACGGTGTGGTAAAGCTGCCCGTCGACGTACCAGCGCAGTTGCTGGGGGCTGATCGAGGCGTCCCACTCGAACCGGTAGGTGTGGAACGCCGACTGGCAGCTGGCCCCCGGGCAGGCCCGGGACGCGCCGATGCCGTTGAACTCGTCGCACGGCCCACCCGGGGCGACGCCGCAGTGCAGCACGCCCCAGACCGAGTTGATGCCGTTGACGTTCTCCATCACGTCGAACTCGCCGATGCCCGGCCAGTTCTGATAGTTGCCCCGATAGGGCGCGCCGAGCGCCCAGAACGCGGGCCAGTAGCCGGCGGCCGCCGCTCCGGTGACGTTCGGCATCTGGATCCGGCCCTCGATGGCCAGCACGCCGCCGGCCGGGGCCTTGAAGTCGCTGCGGACGGTCTCGATCCGGGCGGAGGTCCAGCCTCCCCCACTGTCGCGCAGCGGTGTGATCCGCAGGTTGCCGCCGCCGTCGTGGCTGACGTTGGCGGTGCTGGCGGTGTAGTTCTGGATCTCGCCGGTGCCCCAGTTGGCCGGGCCGCCGGGGTAGTTGTGCCCGGTGTCGATGATCCAGTTGGCGGCCGACGGCAGGGTGCCGGCCGCGCCGGTGAAGTCGTCGCTCCAGACCGTGCTCCAGCCGGCGGCGGGAGGCGGAACGGCGGCCTGCGCGTTCATGGTGATGCCGGCCAGGGCGGTGGTGGTGGCGATGAGCAGGACGGACGCCAGCAGGCGGCGTCGGACGGGCGGGGTGGCGGTGGCCGCCGGAGGAGGTGGCATGGACGTGCCTCTCTGCGGGGGGACGGGTCGAGAGAGCGCTCTCTCAGAGTTGTACGTCTCGCCAGGACAGTTGTCAACGTCGATCTATGTCAGCGTTCGCCGGTGCCGCCTGCGGTCGGCGGTGCCGCCTGCGGTCGGCGGAGCACGGCCTGCTCGACCGCCGACCACACGCTCGTGGTCACCAGGTAGATCACCGCGGCGAGCGGCAGCACCAGCGCCACCAGCACCGTCGTGAACGG
The DNA here is from genome assembly GCF_040607895.1 of Micromonospora sp. NPDC005220. NCBI lineage: Bacteria > Bacillati > Actinomycetota > Actinomycetes > Micromonosporales > Micromonosporaceae > Micromonospora > Micromonospora sp. NPDC005220. The sequence continues at coordinate 25,485 of NZ_JBEXHP010000006.1, read as the reverse complement.
CAGCAGGGGCAGCAGCCGGCCGAGCGTCGCCGCACCCGCCCCTTCGGTCGGCGTACCGGCCACCGTGCCGACCGCCGCCGATGCCCGGCGCGACGACCACCAGGCCACCACCAGCAACACCACCAGCAGTACGCCGAACAGCGGCCCGGCCGCACCGGCCAGCCCGTCGTTGAGGTGGTGACCCAGTGGCACCCCGGCCAACCGCTCGTCGAGCAGCCCGGTGCCACCCTCGCTGGTGCCGAACAACCGGTACAGCACCAGCAGAAACGGCGCCTGGAGGAGCAACGGCAGGCAGCCGGCGATCGGGTTCGCGCCGGCTTCGCGGTACAGCGTGAACACCTCGCGCTGAAGCGTCGCCGGGTCGTCGGCGTACCGCTGCCGAAGGTCACGCACCTGTGGGGCGAGCGCCGCGCGGCGCCGCTCGCCGCGGACCTGCGCGGCGGTCAGCGGCGAGATCAGCAGCCGGACGGCGATGGTGAAGAGCACGATGGCGGCGGCGGTCGCCGCACCGCCGGCCAGTGGTTCGAGCAGCTCGGTGAGCCAGGACAACGCGCTGCCGGCAGCGCCGACGGCGTCGTGCAGTGGTGCGAAGGCAAGCATGGGAAAACCCCTCGGTCCGATTCCGGTGAGGCCCTCCCCCGGGCGGCATCCGCTCGACAAGGGGGGCCGGTGACGGCGGGATCGGCCGCGCGGCGGCGAGACGCTACGCGGCCGAGGGGTGCCCCGGAGCACGGGGACGAGGCCGACCGGCGGCATCCGGGTCGAGCTGGCGGGGCATTCGGCGACTTCGGGAGCGGGCCCGCAGACCGGCCCACCGGGGCCCGCCGCCGGGCGTGCCCGCCCGGCCGTGCAGCCGCGCCGCCAGCACCACCGCGAGCAGCACCAGAGCGGTCAGAGCGGCCCCGGCGAGCAGGTCGACCGGCCGGCCCGCGAGCACTGTGAGCTGGGCGAACGCGGACATCCACGCAACCCCGACATAGCCCAGCAGCACCGGCACGGGCTCAGCATAGGACCGGCTGTCACGTCACAGCCGCATCCGGCGGCCCGCCCGGAGTACGACGTGCCGCCGCCACGTTTCCCGGCATCGCCACGTTGGGTAACCAACGGCGGACCGACGCGGACGGACCGCGAACGGTAGAAACGGACGGGTGATGTCGATGACCGGTCAGGTGGCGGAGGCGCCCAGCGACATGGCTGCGGCGACCGGGTTGCTCACCGTGGGTGTCGAGGAGGAGTTCCTGCTCGTCGACCCACACACCGGGGCCGCGGTTCCGGCCGTGGACCTGGTCATGGAGCAGGTGCCGGCCGAGCTTCGCGGACAGGTGGAGCGGGAGTTCCAGACCAGTCAGATCGAGATCGGCAGCCCGCCCGGCCTGGAACTCTCGTCGATCCGACACTCCCTCGGCGTACTGCGTCGGGCGCTCTCCGACGCCGCCGAGCGGGCCGGTGTACGCCTGCTCGCCATCGGCACCGGCCCGGTGGACGGCCCGGTGCCACCGGTGGTGGACAAGCCTCGCTTCGACCGGATGATCGAGCGGTTCCGGCTGCTCGTTCCCGGGCCGGGCAACAACGGCATGCACGTGCACGTGGGGGTGCCCGACCCGGACACCGGCGTGCAGGTGCTCAATCACGTGCGGCCGTGGCTGCCGATGCTGCACGCCGTGACCACCAACTCGCCGTTCTCCCGGAGCGAGGACACCGGCTATGCCAGTTGGCGTTCGGTGGAGTGGGAGCGCTGGCCGTCGGTGGCGCCGACGCCGTTCTTGGAGTCGCACGAGCACTACCAGCGGCTGATCCGTCAGTTGATCTCCAGCGGGGTGATGCTCGACGAGGGGATGCTCTACTGGTACGCCCGCCTGTCCGCGAAGTACCCGACGGTGGAGCTGCGGATCGGCGACGTCTGCCCGTCGGTGGACGACGCGGTGCTGGTCGCCGCGCTGGTCCGGGCACTGGTCGCGACCGCGATGGCGGATGTCGAGGCCGGCCGGCCGGCGTTGCAGACCGACCACCACCTGCTGGTCGGGGCGCACTGGCGGGCCGCCCACGACGGCCTGGAGGGTGAGGCCGTCGACGTCACCACCGGCGAGCTGCGCCCGGCCTGGGAGTTGCTGGACCGGTTCGTGGAGCGGATGCGGCCGGCGCTGGAGCAGCACGGCGACTGGGCCGAGGTGACCGACCTGCTGGGTGGCCTGCGCCGGCACGGCAGCGGCGCGGCACGGCAGCGCGCGGTGTTCGAGCGCACCGGCAGCCTCACCGACGTGGTGCAGGACGTCGCACGACAGACCCGCGGCTGATCACCACGTGACAGGATGGACCCCGTGGCGCAGCGGCTGATCGTCATCGGCGGGGACGCCGCCGGAATGTCGGCGGCGTCCCAGGCCCGACGCCGCCGAAAGCGTGCCGACCTGGAGATCGTGGTCTTCGAGCGGGGCCACTTCACCTCCTACTCGGCGTGCGGCATCCCCTACTGGATCAGTGGACTGGTGCCCGGCCCCGAAGCGTTGATCGCCCGGGACCCGGAGACGTTCCGCACGGAGTACGCGATGGACGTCCGGATGCGCCACGAGGTCACGACCATCGACCTGGAACGCCGCGAGGTGGTGGCCCGGGACCTGGACGGCGGCGACGAGGTCCGCGAGCGCTTCGACGACCTGGTGTACGCCACCGGCGCGATGCCGGTGAAGCCGCCGTGGGCGGTCACCGACGCGGGCGGCGTGTTCGGCATGCAGACCCTCGACGACGGTGCGGCGCTGCGCGAGTGGCTGGACGCCGACCCGCAGCCGCGCCGGGCCGTGGTGGTCGGCGGCGGCTACATCGGCGTCGAGATCGCCGAGGCGCTCCTCCTCCGCGGCCTCTCGGTGACCCTGATCGAGGCGGGCGAACAGCCCATGTCGACGGTGGACGGCGACATGGGCGAGCTGGTGGCCGACGCCATGCGCGGCCTCGGCATCACCATCTGCACCGGCCTGCTGGTGACCGGCCTGGAGCAGCGGGACGGCCGGGTGTCCGCGGTGGTCACCGCCGAGGGGCCGATTCCGACCGACGTGGTGGTCCTGGGCCTCGGCGTACGCCCCAACGCCGCGCTGGCCGAGGCTGCCGGGCTGCCGATCGGGCCGACCGGTGGGGTTCGGGTGGACCGCCAGATGCGAGTTCCGGGACAGCCCGGAATCTGGGCTGCCGGTGACTGCGTGGAGACGCTGCACCGGGTCAGCGGCATGCCGGTGCACGTGCCGCTGGGCACGCACGCCAACAAGCAGGGTCGGGTGGCCGGAATCAACATCGGCGGCGGGTACGCCACCTTCGCCGGCGTGATCGGCACGGCGGTGACCAAGGTCTGCGACCTGGAGGTGGGTCGGACGGGCCTCCGCGAGCGCGAGGCCAGGGCGGCCGGCTTCGACTTCGTCTCGGTGATCGCCGAGTCGACCAACCGGGCCGGTTACTACCCGGGTGCCCGGCCGATGACGGTCAAGCTGATCGCCGAGCGCCCCAGCGGCCGGTTGCTCGGCGCGCAGATCGTCGGGTGGTCCGAGGCGGCCAAACGGATCGACACGCTGGCCGTGGCACTGTGGAACGGCATGACGGTGGACGATATGACGGCACTGGACCTGGGCTACGCTCCGCCGTACGCGCCGGTGTGGGATCCGGTGCTTATCGCCGCCCGAAAAGCGGTCGACGCGCTCGCCGCCCTCGACCGTTGACCCGCGCCCGCCGTGGAGGACCACCCCGTGACCCAGACCCCGACCCGACCGACCACGCGTCGGCGTCCCACCATGGTCGACGTGGCCCGGCGCGCCGACGTCAGCCTGAAGACGGTCTCCCGGGTCGTCAATGACGAGCCGGTGGGGCAGGAGTTGGTCGGCCGGGTGCTGGCCGCCATCGCCGAGCTGGGCTTCCGGCGCAACGACATCGCTCGTAACCTGCGCTCCCGGCAGCTCAACGCCACCGTCGGGCTGCTCATCGAGGAGATCGCCAACCCGTTCTACGCGACCATCGCCAGCGTCGCCGCCGAGATCGCCGCCGCCCACGGCACCATGCTGATCACCGCGTCGTCGGAGGAGGACCCGGAGCGGGAACGCGCACTGCTCCAGGACTTCACCCAGCGCCGGGTCGACGGTCTGCTGGTGGTGCCGGCCGGCCTCGACCACTCGTTCCTGCGCCGTGAGGTCGAGCTGGGCATGCCTGTGGTGTTCCTGGACCGGCCTCCGCAGGGGTTGCAGGCCGACGCGGTGCTGTTGGACAACCGGGGTGGCAGCCACGCCGGGGTGAACGCGCTGCTCGACGAGGGGCACCGACGGGTGGGGCTGCTGCTCGGCGCGCCGAGCGTGCCCACCATGCGTGAGCGGCTGACCGGGGCACGGGCCGCGCTGGACGCCGCCGGGGTCGAGCCGGACGAGTCGCTGATCCGCGAACGGCTGATCGCTCCCGAGGAGGCCGGCCGGGCCGTCGCCGCGCTGCTCGACCTCCCGGAGCCGCCCACCGCGTTCTTCTGCGCCAACAACCGGCTCACCGTCGGCGCGCTCCAGGAGCTGCATCGGCGGGGCAGCGACGCCGCGCTGGTCGGCTTCGACGACTTCGAACTGTCCCACCTGATGCCCCGCCCGCTGACCGTCGTCGCGTACGACACCAGGGAGCTGGCGAGGGTGGCCACCGAGCGCCTGTTCCAACGCATCGCCGGAGACGACACCCCGCCCACCACCACGGTCCTCCCCACCCGCCTGCTGAAGCGCGGCCTGACCTAAGGCGTACTGAGCGGGGCTTCGACCTCGGCGCGGGTCGGCGGGTTGGCGCCTCGGCGGGCGCAGGTCAACGCGGCCACCGTGGCGGCCTGCCGGAGCACCTCCGCCCACTGCTGCGGGGTCACCTTGGCGAGCCGGTCGGCCGGGTGGACGCCGAGCGCGTCGAGGTCGGCCAGCGCGGCCAGCAGGCCACCGGTGAACGAGTCGCCGGCGCCGACGGTGTCGACCACTGTGGTGCGGACCGCTGGCTCCTCGTGCAGCGAGCCGTCGGGCGCGAGCAGCCAGGCGCCCTCCCCGCCCCGGGTCACCACGGCGCAGGAGACGCCGGCCGTACGCCATTCGGTCATCACGTCGGCCGCCGAACGGTCCGGGTAGAGCCAGGCCAGGTCCTCGTCGCTGGCCTTGACCAGGTGCGCGAGGCGTACCTGCCGGCGTACCCGCTGCTGCTCCGCGGCCCGGTCGGTGACGATGCTCGGCCGCAGGTTGAGGTCGATGGAGAGGGTGAGCCCGTCCCGTCGGCGTTCCCGGGCGAGCAGGCCCTCCAGCGCCGCCGCGCCGGGTGCCAACGCGAGCGCGAGGGACCCGGTGTGCAGCGCGACCGCCGGCGAGCCGGCCAGCTCGGGCAGCTCCTGCGGCGTCCACTGCCAGTCCGCCGCACCGGCCAGCCGGAACTCGTAGCTGGCCTGCCCGGCGGCGTTCAGGGTGGCCACCGCCACCGAGGTGGGCTCCTCGGCGCGCACCGCCCACTCCAGGTCCACCCGGTTGGCGCTCAGATGCGCGACGAGCTGCCGACCGTACTCGTCGTCGGCGAGCCGGGCCAGCAGCCGTACCGGTTGGTCGAGCCGGGCCACTGTGACCGCGACGTTCGCCGGGGAGCCACCCGGCACCGCCCGCTGCCCCTCCCCGGTGACGACCAGGTCGATCAGTGCCTCACCCGCGACGACGATCACGCGGCCACCCCCTCCGGTGCGAGCGGGCCGGGGCCACCGAGCCCGTCGGCCGCGCGGGACAGCAGTACCGCCTGGTAGGCGTGGTAGACGTCCGGTCGGCCGTGCCAGACCGTGTCGGCGGGCAGGTTCTGCGCGTCCAACTCGTGCCGCCATCCGGTCTGGTCGAGGAGGGTGCGGCGGGCGTACGCCCAGAAGACGCGGTACCAGTCGAGGTAGACCTCGTCCCCGGTGCGGCGGTGCAGGGTGATCGCCGCCCCGATCGCCTCGGCGAGAACCCAGTGCATCCGGGAGCGCACCACCGGCCGGTCGTCCCAGTCGATGGTGTAGACGAAGCCGTCCGCGCCGTCGACCGCCCAGCCGCGACGCACGGCGGCGGCGAACAGGGCACGGGCGTCGGCGAGCAGCCAGCGGGGCGGCTGCGGCAGCACCGCCTCCAACTCCAGCAGCAGCCGGGCCCACTCCAGCCAGTGCCCGACGGTGGAGCCGTAGGGCCGGAACGGGTCGGCGGGCTGGTCCCGGTTGTAGTCGGGCAGCGGCGTCCAGTCGGCGGTGAAGTGCTCGGGCAGCCGCCAATCGTGCCGGGCCGCCTCACCGTGCACGAGGTGGGTGGCGATCTGCCGGGCCCGGTCGGCCCAGCTCGCGTCGCCGGTGGCGGCGGCAGCGGCGAGGAACGCCTCGACCATGTGCATGCTGCTGTTGGCACCGCGGTAGTCCTCGGTGACCGTCCAGTCCCGGTTCCACGATTCCCGGACCGCGCCGGCGTCGTCGTCCCAGAACCGGTCCCGTACGACGGTCAGCGCGTCGGCGAGCAACCGGTCCGCGCCGGGCCGTCCGGCGCGCGCGGCGCTGGAGGCGGCGAGCAGTACGAACGCGTGGTCGTAGCCGGCCTTGCGATCGTTGACGGGTACGCCCTGCTGATCCACCGCGCCGAACCAGCCGCCGTACCGGTCGTCGCGCAGCAGCGTGCTGAGCGCGGCGATCCCGTGGTCGACCAGGGCGGCGGCGTCCGGGTCGCCGTTACGAAGGGCGAGGGAGGCGACGTAGGTCATCCGGCAGGTGATCCAGGTGTGGATCGGTTCGCCACGATCCGGGGTGCGGTCGTCGGTGAGCCACCAGAAGCCGCCCTCGGGCCGGACCGAGCGGCGGGCGGTGTCGAGCAGCGTCCGGGTCTGGTCGACGAGGAGTTCGTCAAGGTCGGGCAGGTCTGGCGAACCCGCCGGAGCGGGGGTGGTTACGGCGTCGGATCGGGGCACGTCGGTCATCTCAGTTGGTCACCGTGGGGTAGGAAAAGGGACATACGGCCAGGATCGGTGGACGGACCAGGTCCGCGCCGGGAAACCGTCAACGGGACAGCGCGCACCGGGTGCGACCGGGAGAAGATCATACGTAGGACCCCTCTTCCCTTTTGTCCGTTGACATCGTTGTCACGCGTTCAACCCTGCTCCGGCAGCCGGCCGACTGTCAATCCCGGCTGCGTCACACCGCCCAAGGACGGCCTCGGTCAGTAGTAGTCGTCGATCGGCTGGCGCGCCACGTCGAACAGCGCCGGCCCCTCGTAACGGACCGGAGGCAGCGGCGGGCTGGCCGGCTTGACCTCCTCGAACTGCTCGGTCGACAGGGCGTACACCACCCGCCCGAGGCCGGACCGCTCGATCGCCGTCGCGCACATCGCGCAGGGTTGGCAACTGGTGAACATGGTGGTGCCGGCGGCCACCTCGGGCGCGAGCTCCCGAGCCGCCCAGCGGGCCAACTTCAACTCCGGGTGGGCGCTGATGTCCGCGTCGGAGACCACGGTGTTGTGGTCCTCGATCAGGACGACGCCGTCCGCGTCGACCAGCAACGACCCGAACGGCCGTTCGCCGGAAGCCCCGGCCCGGCTGGCGATCTCCACCGCGTGGCGGAGAAACGTCTCGTCATCGGGGGTCATCGGTCCTCCTGGGATGTGCGGTACGCGGCCACGGCCGCAAGGGTTCGCCACGCGCGTTCGGGCTGGCGGATCTCGTTCGCGCCAATTCGCACGGGCCCTACGCTAGCCACTGTGGACCGGCGTGGGAACGCCGTGATCCGGCGGAAGCACACCCGGGCGGCCGGCACGAACCACGCACGGCTCAGGAGGGCCAGATGGATCTGCCCGAGGGACTTGACTGGGTACGCGGGTCACCGGCCGGCCGCGACTGGCTGGCCACGCTCCCGACGTGGCTGACCGAGTGCGCCGAGCGCTGGTCGCTGCGGATCGGGCCACCCTTCCGGTACGCGTACGCCTCACTGGCGCTCCCCGTCGACCTGCCCGACGGCACAGCGGCGGTGCTGAAACTCCAGTACCCCGACGAGGAGAGCCGCTACGAAGCCGACGCGCTGGCCCACTGGGACGGCGACGGGGCGATCCGGCTGCTCGCCCACGATCCGCAACGGCGTGCCCTGCTGCTGGAACGCTGCCGACCCGGCACTCCCCTGCACGACCTTCCGCCGAGCCGAGCGCTGGACGCGGTGACCGGGCTGCTCCCCCGACTCTGGCGGCCGGCCGGCGCGCCGTTCACCCCGCTGGCGCAGGAGGCCGCCGGCTGGATCGACCGGATGCCCCGAGCCTGGGAGCGGACCGGCCGACCGTACGAGCGGCGGCTGCTCGACGCGGCGCTCGACCTGCTCACCGGCCTGGCGTCGAGCCAGAGTGAGCAGGTGCTGGTCAACCAGGACCTGCACGCCGGCAACATCCTCGCCGCTGACGCGCTCGCCGCGGACCGGGGGCCGTGGCTGGCGATCGACCCCAAGCCGTTGACCGGGGAACGGGAGTTCTCGGTCGTGCCGATGGTGCGCGGCCCGGAGTTGGGTCACGCACCGGACGCCGTCCGGCACCGGCTGGACCGGCTCAGCACCCAGTTGGGGCTGGACCGGGAGCGGGTCCGAGGCTGGACAATCGGGCACACGCTGGCCTGGGGCGTAGCCGGCGACGTCGTCTTTTCGCAGCAGATCGACGTGGTCCGCTGGTTACTCGACGACGAATGAGGCCCGGCAGCGTCGCGAATCCCCCGAACCCGACGCACGATCGCGCAGGGGTCGGGCAGCGCGCCAGTCCCCCGAACCCGGGCGGCGGGACCCGGTGGGTCAGGCGGCCTGACAGGTACGGCACCAGTAGAGGTTGCGACCGGCCAGCTCACCGCGGCTGACCTCGGTGCCGCAGACGTGGCAGGGCGCTCCCGGGCGGCGGTAGACGTACACCTCGCCACCGTGCCGGTCCACCCGCGCCGGGCGGCCCATCGCCTCCGGCAGGTGCACGTCGCGGACGGTGTCGATCCGGCCGTGCTCGACCGCGAGCCGCATCAGCCCGACCAGGTCGGCCCAGAGCGCGTCCCAGCCGGTTCTGGTCAGCTGCCGGCCCGGCATCCTCGGCGGCAGCCCCGCCCGGAACAGCGCCTCGGTCACGAAGATCAAGCCGGTGCCGGCCACCACCGACTGGTCCAGCAGCAGCGCGGCGAGGGGCGTGGGGCTGCGCGAGATCCGGGCGTACGCCCGCTCCGGGTCGGCGTCGGCGCGCAGCGGGTCCGGCCCGAGGCGGCCCCGCAGCGCGGCCACCTCGGGTGGGGTGAGCAGCTCGCAGGCCGTGGGCCCGCGCAGGTCCAGCCAGTGCCGGTCGCTGGCCAGCCGCAGCCGCAGCTGACCGACCGGCTCCGGCGGCTCTCCCGGCCCGTCGGTGAACTTGCCATACAACCCAAGGTGTACGTGCAGAATCAGCTCGCCGGCGTAGTGGTGCAGCAGGTGCTTGCCGTACGCCTCGGTGCCCTCCAGCACCGTCCCGGAGAGCCGGGCGGCACCCTCGGCGAAGCGCCCCTGCGGGCTCGCGGCGTGCAGCTTGTCCCCGGCGAACAGCTCGGCGTGCCGGGCCGCCAGGCGATGGATCGTGTGTCCCTCTGGCACGGGTGCCAACGATACCCAGCCCCGCCGGACCGGCCCGCGCTCCGATTCCCTGACGGCGTGGTCAGCTCTGGCGCTGCCCCTTGACGCCGCTCACGAATGCGGCCCAGGTGGTCGGGGCGAAGGCCAGCGCCGGACCGCTCGGGTCCTTGCTGTCCCGTACGCCCACGACGTCGGGCAGGTTGTCGGCCACCTCGACGCAGTCACCGCCGCTCCCGCCGCTGCGGGTGCTCTTGCGCCAGGTGGCACCGGCAAGGTCAGTCATGATGCTCCTCGATGATCGAAGTGATCATTTTCTCTGATTCTGCCTCACCCGACGCGAGCGCCTCCAGATCCGACCAGACATGTTCGAAGGCGGCGACCTCGGCTGGCTTGTCCAGATAGAGCGCGCCGGTGATGTTCTCCAGGTAGACGGTGGTCGGTTCGGTCGACGCCCGGCCGAACGCCTGCGGGAAGTCCAGCAGGACGAAGGTGCCGGTCTCGCTGGCCAACGGCGGACCGGCGGCGAGCGGCAGCACCCGCAGACTCACGTTCGGCAGCGCGGCCACGTCGAGCAGGTGCCGCAACTGCTGAGCCATCGCCCGCCGATCGGGGATCGTGCGCCGCAGCACGGCCTCGCTCAGGACGACCCGCAGGGTGGGCGCGGTGGGCAGCCGGCGCACGAGGATGCCCTGCCGTTGCAGCCGCACCTCCACCAACTTTTCCCGGTCCTCCGCGCGCATCGTCGGATTCTTCCGGCGGAACAACTCGCTGGCGTACTCCCGGGTTTGCAGAAGCCCTGGGATCAACTCCGAATCATATCGGCGAATCAGTATGGCCGACGATTCCAGGCCGACGTACAGCGAGAACCACGCCGGGACGACATCACCGTACGAATGCCACCAGCCCCGGGCGCGAGTCTCTTTCGCGAGGCCGGCCACGATCTCCCCCATGGCGTCGGTAACCCGATAGAGAACGCACATCGCGCGGGCGTCCACCACGCGCACGGGGACCAGCCCTTTCTCGATGCGCCACACCTTCTGCCGCGAGCAGTCAAGTGCTTCGGCCGCGGCGTCCAGCGTCACCGAGGCATCCTCGCGGAGCTGCGTGAGCAGCCGTCCGAGCTGCCGCCGAGGGACCGTGGACCCGCTTGTTTCATCCACCATGCAACATCACCGCTCTCCTCCTGCAACACCGAATGTTTCACCCCGCCCGCATTTCCTTACCATTCCTCGTGCGTCGATATGGCCTGAGGTTAGGGCGGGTTTCGGCGTTGCACAAGGTGGCCAGCGTGGAACATGCTGTCACGCGTCAGGAGAAGCCAGAATGGCGTCGGGAATGGCGTCGACAATAGCCCGCGCGCACGTATGAACCGTGAATCGGCGCGACGCTGTTCTTCGGGAAGGACGTCACCGTGCGCGTGTCGTACAACGAATACCTCTTGGTCACCGCGCTGACCCTCGCCCGTCGACACCGGCCCGTCTGGAGCTGGACGCGCTGGCGCACGGTGTGTCGCTGCGGCGCCGAGCTGCCCTGCCGGGCGCGCCACCGCATCCCGATCAACCGCGGGCACTGGCCGACGTGACCGACCTGAAGCCCGGCGACCTGCTGCTGATCGGCGAGGCGTGTTCGGTGCAGTTCACCGGTGACCGGGCGCTGCGTCTTCGACTGGTGAACGTGGACCCGCGCCCGACCTACCACGGGTGGGTCTGGCTGAGCGGTTACGTACTGGACGACAAGGGCCGGGCCGTCGACAAGCGGGAGGTGTTCGTGCAAAAGGCCGGCGTACGGGTGCTCCGCGCCGCGCCCGCGCCCGCACCCCGCGCGCTCCGCCCCGCACCCGGCACGTCGTCCGCACCGGGCAGTCGGTGCCGTGCACCGCCCCCGGCCGGCTTAGGCCGCCGTACCCCGGATTGGTGTCAGGAAACGCCCAGGTGGGTATTTGAGGGGCGACACCGCGTGGGTGCCACCCTCTCCGTCGGCCACCACGCATTCATCAGGAGGTGTGTAGTGGTCAGGATTCCTTCGCTGTCCCGCCGGTCCGAGCCGGCACCGACGCGGGACGAGAACCTCGACGGCCGCGTGGACGGCCGCGACACCCCGGTCACCGAGACCGGCCAGTCCGACGACGGCGTCGGTCGCCCGGTGGTCACCGACCGAGACGCCGACCAGACGACGTACCGCAGCGCCGGCGCGACCGGCGGCAAGACCAGCGAGGCCGAGCGACGGGCCAACGAGCGGGCGGCGGTGGCCCGAGCCGCCACCACGCGACCGGTGGAGACCGAGCCCAGGGCCGTCAGCGCCCGCCCGGTCGCGCCCGAGCCCTCGAACGGCACGACCCGCCCGGTCGCACCCGAACCCTCGAACGGCACGACCCGCCCGGTCGCACCCGAGCCGCGCACCGCCGAGAAGGTGGAGACCGAGGCCAAGCCCACCGTTGCCCCGACCACGGCGGGCACCGCCGAGCGGGACGCCGACCTCGACACCACCAGCCGTCGGCCGGACACCACCGACCGGGTCACCACCGACCGCCCCGTCGACGCGACCCCTGGCGTGACCACGCCCGAGCCGCCGGTGACGCGTGGCCCGAAGCCACGGGCCAGCCTGCTCGCCACCCTCGGCCTGATCGTGTCGGTCGCCGGTGCGATGTTCGTGCTGACCGGCACCCTGGCCGGTTACGGCATCGGGCTCGGCGCGTTCGGCGCGGTGCTCGCCGTGCTCGGTCTGATGGCCACCCGCCGTCGGCACGTCGCCGGCAAGACCGACGCGCTCTTCGGCGTGCTGATCGGGCTGGCCGCGGTCGTGATCGGGGTGCTCGCGATGACCGGTCAGTTCGACTGGCCGACCACCGACGGCGACTGGGTGCAGCGCTTCCGTGAGTGGCTCGACTCACAGTTTGTCGATCGTTTCTAGCGGGCACTGTTCCGTTCGCCGGTGATCCACCGGCGAACGGCCGGCGGTTCGCCGGCAGCCCGACCAGTCCGGTGGTTCACCGGCCGGGCGACACCCTTTTTCAGGGGCGGCGGTTCGCCGCCCCTGAAGTGTTTTTGGCGTTCGACGGTTCCGGTCCAGGTCACCGCGCGGCGATCTCACGCATCCCGGCAGCCGCCAGAAACACGTACGCCACCCTTTGCTCTGCTGCCCTATATGCGCCACCGAGTGTCCGGCGAGCCTCCGACGCGTAGCGCCGGAAAATGGCCACCGGTTCCGGTACTCGTCGGTGCGGGTGGCCCCCGTCTGATGGCGCCTATAAGGCAGCAGAGCAAAGGGTGCGAACGAGCCTCGCGGCCCCTCGCGGCCCTCGCCGTCCTCGCGGCCCTCGCCGTCCTCGCGGCGCTCGCCTCCCGGCCCCCCACCCCGGCCCTCGACCCCGACTCCGGGCCACTCGGCCACGGCACGAGACGACACTCCACGCTCCAACGCAACGAATCGCTTCAGATAGCTCACCACACGCAACGGATCTACGGCCTGCGCAACTCTCGGCGGTGGATCCTGACGCTGACGCCGCATAACGTTGAGCCACGGCGCCAGCCCGTGGGCCACGGTGGCCGGGCGCGCCCGACCCCTGGGAGCAGGACAATGACGATGGACGCCACCAGCCAGCGCCTGTTGATGTGCCGGCCGACGTACTTCGCCGTCGATTACGCCATCAACCCCTGGATGGACCCGAGCGCGCCGGTCGACGCCGCACTGGCCGTCCGGCAGTGGGAGCAGCTGCGCCAGACGTACCTTGACCTGGGCCACACCGTCGAGGAGATCACTCCGGTGCCCGGCCTGCCCGACATGGTCTTCGCCGCCAACGGCGGCACCGTTATCGACGGCAAGGCGATGGCCGTGCAGTTCCGCGACCCGCAGCGCGCCGACGAGGCGCCGGCGTACCGGGCCTGGTTCGAGGCCGCCGGCTTCGAGATGTACGACCCGAAGCACATCAACGAGGGCGAAGGCGACGTCCTGCTGGCCGGTGACCACCTGCTGGCCGGCACCGGCTTCCGTACGGCGCACGCCTCCCACGCCCAGTTGCAGGAGGTCTTCGGCTACCCGGTGATCACCATGCAACTGGTCGACCCGCGCTTCTACCACCTGGACACCGCGCTGACGGTGCTCGACGAGCGGACCGTGGCGTACCTGCCGGAGGCGTTCTCCCCCGGCAGCCAGGCCGTACTGCGCCGGCTCTTCCCCGACGCGGTGCACGCCACCATGGCCGACGCCGAGGTGCTGGGGCTGAACGCGGTCAGCGACGGACGGCACGTGGTGCTGCCCGCGCAGGCCACCGACCTGGCCGCCAAGCTGCGCGACCGGGGCTACGAAACCATCGGGGTCGACCTCTCCGAGCTACGTAAGGCCGGCGGCGGACCGAAGTGCTGCACGCTGCGACTCCGTCAGGGAAAGGCAAGCAAGTGATCGTGGATGACAAGCTGCGGACGCCGGGAGCGGTCCGGGACGCCGAGCGCTGGACCGCGCACAACTACCACCCGCTGCCGGTGGTGATCTCGTCCGCCGAGGGCGCCTGGCTCACCGACGTGGACGGCCGCCGCTACCTGGACTGCCTGGCCGGCTACTCGGCGCTGAACTTCGGTCACCGGCACCCGCAGCTGATCGCCGCCGCGCACGCCCAACTGGACCGGCTCACGCTGACCAGCCGGGCGTTCATCCACGACCAGTTCGCCGACTTCTGCCGGGAGCTGGCCGAGCTGTGCGGCAAGGACCTCGTGCTGCCGATGAACACCGGCGCCGAGGCCGTGGAGACCGGGATCAAGGTGGCCCGCAAGTGGGGCTACCAGGTCAAGGGCGTGCCCGCCGGCCAGGCCAACATCGTGGTGGCCGACGGCAACTTCCACGGCCGGACCACCACCATCGTGAGCTTCTCCACCGACGAGGACGCCCGCGCCGACTTCGGGCCGTACACCCCGGGGTTCACCGTCGTGCCGTACGGCGACCTGGACGCCCTGGCCGCCGCGATCGACGAGAACACCGTCGCCGTGCTGCTGGAGCCCATCCAGGGCGAGCAGGGCGTGGTGGTGCCACCGGAGGGCTACCTGCCGGGCGTAGGCCAGGTCTGCACCGAGCGGAACGTGCTCTTCATCGCCGACGAGATCCAGTCGGGGCTGGGGCGTACCGGTAGGACCTTCGCCTGTGACCACGAGGGCGTCGTGCCCGACATGTACCTGCTCGGCAAGGCGCTCGGCGGCGGCATCGTGCCGGTCTCCGCGGTGGCCGCGAACGCCGACGTGCTCGGGGTGCTCAAGCCCGGCCAGCACGGCTCCACCTTCGGCGGTAACCCGCTGGCCTGCGCTGTCGCCATCGAGGTGGTCCGGCTGCTGGCCACCGGCGAGTTCCAGCGCCGCTCGGCCGAGCTGGGTGAGCGGCTGCGGGCCGGCCTGGAAGGGCTGGTCGGCAAGGGTCTGGTGGCGGTTCGCGTCCGTGGCCTGTGGGCCGGCCTGGACATCGACCCGACGCTGATGAGCGGTCGGGAGGCGTGTGAGCGGCTCGCCGAGCGCGGCGTGCTCGCCAAGGACACCCACGGCTCCACCATCCGGCTCGCCCCGCCGCTGGTCATCACCGAGGACGAGATCGACCTGGCGGTAGCCCAGCTGGCCGAGGTACTGACCGCCTGACCAACCGCGTTGGCCAAGATCTGCGCAACTACAGGGAAAGTGCTGCCTCGACACCATCTGAGGCAGCACTTTCCGTGTTTTTGTGCGGATCTTGCCGCGCCGCACCCCACCGCGCCCCTCCGGCGCGGCGCGGGGCGGGGCGCGCGGCGCGGGGCGGGGCGGGGCGGGGCGCGTCAGGGGCGGGGTAGGCGCATGGCCATCGTCGGGGCCTCGGCCATCACCGAGGTGGGGGTGAAGGGGGCACCTGTGGGCAGCTCCTCGGCGCGGCCGATCTGCACGCCGGGGTACAGCTCGATCATGTCGTTCTCACCCAGCACCCGGGACTGCTGCGGGGCCAGCGGGATCCGGTCCGCCTCGTTCATCGAACCGGCCGGGCGGATGCCGGAGCCGTTGGTGCTGACGTCGGTCACGATGACCTCGCCGACCCGCAGCTCGAAACGGACGTGACCCCGGCTGATCCAGCGTCGGGCCTCGTCGTTGAGCCACTGCCCGAGCATGATCCCGCCGTCCTGCTCGGGAGCCCGGCCAGCCACGATCGGCTGCTCCTCGCTGAGCACGAACCGTCGCCGAACCAGGCCGCCGACGCGCACCGCGAGCACCTCGGTACGCGGGCGCGGGCCGGCGTCACCGAGCCGTACGCCGTGTCGGGGGCAGGTCGGCACGCCGTTGCGCAGCGCGGGCGGCGGCTGCGCGGCGGGGCTGCGGTCGGCACCCCCGGCCAGGTCGGCGAAAGCGCCACCCCCACCACCGCCGCCGAACAGCGCGCAGCCCGACTCCGGGCAGCGCCACTGGCGGGCCAGCAGCTTGACACCGGTCGGCGACCGCTTGCCGGCCACCGGCGAGGGCCCACCACCGACGTGCGCGATGAACACCGGCCCGCCGGCGCCCGGCACCGGCGCGACGACCCGGCCGGGCTGCTCGACCAGCCACGGGAAACGCCCGCGCAGCCCGTCGAAGCGGACCCGGCTGAGCACCGGCAGACCGAGCAGGTCGGCGACCTCCAACATCCGGTCGCCCGGATTGTCGAGCACCTCGACGAGCCCGTCGTCGGCCCAGCGGCGGACCACCATCCGCTCGTTCGAGGTGAGGTCGGCGTCGGAGAGCAACGCCCGGTGCACCACCGCGTACACCTGGACGCTGTCCTCCTCCAGCTCGCGGGAGAGCGCGTCGATGACCATGCCGAGGCGTAGCAGGCTGGCCGGGCGACCACCGTCGATGTCCTGGTAGCGGATCACCTCGGCCAGGTCGACCACTGCTCGGGCCAGTGACGGGTCCGTGCAGACCCGCCCCTCGATGGCATCCAGAACCTTGCTGATCTCGAATCTCATGCCGCACTCCGGACGATGTCGTCAATGCGCCGGGCCAGCTCGATATCCCGGTGGGTGACCCCACCGGCCGAGTGCGTGACACAGCGGAAGGTCAGGGTCCGCCATCGGATGTCGATGTCGGGATGGTGGTCGAGCTCCTCGGCCACCGCCGCCACCCGGTCCACCACAGCGATGGCGTCCGGGAAACTGCCGAGCTGGACGGTACGACCGATGCCGGTCGGGTCACCCGACCAGTCGGGCAACCGGCCCAGCTCTTCTCGCACCGCGTCCGCGGTGAGCAGGTCTGCCATGACCAGACCCTACCGGTGGCGGGGGCGGCGGGGCCGGCGGGCCCCCCCCGGGGACACCGGCCGCACAAACCACCGCCCA
>NZ_JBEXHP010000006.1:0-8589 GCF_040607895.1 Micromonospora sp. NPDC005220 | reverse complement strand
GGGGGGGGGCGCCCCCCCCCCCCCCCCCCCGCCACCGGCGTGACCGCGCCAGGCACACACAGCGCCCGAATGCCGACGCCATGGTCAGTCAAGATCTGCCAGGGAGGCTTCGACCAACTCGGAGATCGGCCTACAGGACGGCAGCGCAAGTGCCTCGACGAGCACCTGTCGGACTCGGGGTAGCATCTGCGCCGAATCCTTGCCACACACGAAGAGGATATCGACGCAACTGGCGTTTCCCCGCTCCCGCAGCTCCCGTTCGTACGTCTCGAACCCAACAGCCATACGCTGGATGCAATCGTGCGACGAGACCGGGCCGACCCAGGCGATGTCCACGTGGTCGTCATAACCGCCGCCAATGGTCGCCAGCAGGTCGATGATCAAGGGCCGCGAGACTGCCGGAGCCTCCGTCAACCCGACCACCAGACATGACACCACAGCTGGGCAGCACTGAGACAGCCGCCCCTGAATGAGGGCCGTGTTGTCGATCCGCCAGTAGGCCCGTTCGGCCGCCGCTCCGGTCTCGGCGGACACGAGATCAGTAATCGCAGACCGCACGTCAACGGCCGAACCTTTGAACGACTTCAGCGTCTGCCAGTCGTATCGAGCGAGCTCGGCCAACAATCGAACCCGATTCGGGGTGGACGGCGCGGTCATCGCCGTCCGCCCCGGATCAGAGTAATCAGCATTATGTCGAAGCTAGTCATTCGTCCTCAAAGGACCGGCTCCGCTCGGTCACCAACACACTTCACGCTAATGCGAGAAGGGATCACACCACCGGTGGCGGGGGCGGCGGGGGGGGCGGGCCCCCCCCCCGCGCGCCGCGGCGGACGGTCAGTTGTTCGGGTCGTCGGCGCTGATGTCGGCCAGGACCGACTGCGGTTCGCGCTCGACCGCGAGGTCACCCATCGACACCAGGCCCACCAGGCGCCCGTCGTCGATCACCGGTAGTCGGCGTACGGCGTACGTCCGCATCAGGTCCGCGGCGGCCACGGCGTCGTCGTACTGACTCACCGTGATCACGTCGCGCGTGGTGATCTGATTCAACCGGGTCGCGCCCGGGTCCATGTTCTCCGCGACACCCCGGACCGTGATGTCCCGGTCCGTGACGATGCCGACCACACTGTTGCCATCGGTCACCACCACATCGCCAATCGCACTGTCACGCATCTCCTGCGCGGCGGCGATGAGCGTTGCGTTGCCGTCCATCGTCACCAACCGGGTCGTCATGAAGTCTCCGACCGTTGTCATGGTGCTCCCCTCTCGGTGTCGGCACGCCCCGTCTACCCGCCGCTCGGGAGGAGGTAACGCCGAGCGTCCCGGCCTATCCGCGCGGGTGCCAGCGCGTACCCCAGGAGACCGATCGCGGCCCGGGCAGGTGCGGCCGGGCCTCCCGCCAGCGACACGTGTCGGCCCCGCTGCCTACCGTGAGCGGATGTTGACGGGCGAGGAAGAGCTGCGGGAACTGGTCGCCGGCAGCAGTTGGCTGACCCGGGCGCTGACCGTGGTGCGGGACTCCGGGCTGCCGGACGCCTGGATCGGCGCGGGGGCGCTGCGCGACCTGGTCTGGGGCGAGCGGTACGGCGACGGGTTCGACCCGGCGCAGGTCCACGACGTGGACGTGGTCTTCTTCGACCCGGTAAGGCTGACCCGCGCCGACGACGACCGGGCCACCGCCCGGTTGACCGGGATGTGGCCGCAGCCGCCCTGGCAGGCGCGCAACCAGGCGGCGGTGCACACCTGGTACGCGGCCAAATTCGGCGGTGACCCGATCGAGCCGTACCGCAGCGTGAGCGAGGCGGTCGCCACCTGGCCGGAGTACGCCACAGCGGTGGCCGTCCGCCTGGACTCGGCCGACCGGCTCGAGGTCTGCGCCCCGTACGGCCTGACGGATCTGCTGGGTGGGGTGTGGCGGCACAACCCGGCCCGGGTGGACGTGGCCCGGTCCCGGCTGCGGTTGGCCCGGCACCGGCCGGATCGGCGTTGGCCCGGCGTGACCGTGATCGAGCCGGGCTGACCGGCGGCGGGTCAGCCTCGGGGCGGCATACCGTAGAGCCGCTCGACGTGCAGGCGTAGCACGATCCGCCCCTCGTCGACCATGGCCTGCCGGTACTCGTCCCAGTCGGGGTGTTCTCCGCTGAGCCCCCGGTAAAGCGCCACCAACTCCTCGACCGTGTCGTCGCCGAGCTCGGCGGCCGGCGGGGTGAGTTCGGCGCGACCCTCGACCACCGCGTACGCCCAGCCGTCCTGACTGCTGACGTGGAAGCTGGCACGCGGGTCGCGGCGCAGGTTGGCGGTCTTGGCGCGGCCGTCGGTGACCGAGACCCGGATCAGGCCCGCGTCCCGGTCGAAGGAGTAGAGCACCGTGGACAGCTGCGGGCGCCCGTCCCGCTTGATGGTGGCGAGCACGCCCATCGAGTGGCCGGCCACCAGATCGGTCAACGCCTGCTGGGTGCGGTCATCCGGCATGGTGTCCTCCAGGTTGGACGATCGTCTCCGACCCATCCAAGCACGACCTGCCGGCCGTCGCGGGCGACCACCCGGAACGGGCTGAGCCCCCGGAACGGCAGGACGACCAACCGGATGGCACGGAGCCTCCGGAACGGCACCGAGCCCTCGTCGACGACGGCGAGGGCTCGGTGCTTGGCAGGCGTTCGTTATCGGGCGACCGTGCCGGTCAGCGGCGTTCGGCGGCGACCAGCTCGGCGAGTTGCACCGCGTTCAGCGCGGCGCCCTTGCGCAGGTTGTCGTTGGAGCAGAACAGGGCCAGCCCGTACTCCACGGTCTCGTCGGCGCGGATCCGGCCCACGTACGTCGGGTCCTGCCCGGCGGCCTGCAACGGCGTCGGGACGTCGGTCAGTGCCACCCCGGGCGCGTCGGCCAGTAGCTCGTGGGCGCGCTGCGGGGTGAGCGGCCGGGCGAACCGGGCATTGATCTGGAGCGAGTGCCCGGTGAAGACCGGCACCCGGACGCAGGTGCCGGAGACCTTCAGGTCGGGGATTTCCAGGATCTTGCGGCTCTCGTTGCGGAGCTTCTGCTCCTCGTCGGTCTCGAACGAGCCGTCGTCGACGATCGAGCCGGCCAGCGGGAGGACGTTGAAGGCGATCGGCTGGGCGAATGAGCGTGGCGCGGGAAACTCCACGGCCGACCCGTCGAAGGCCAGCCCGGTGGCGTGCTCGGCCACCTTGCGGACCTGCTCGTCCAGCTCGGCGACGCCGGCCAGCCCGGCACCGGAGACGGCCTGGTAGGTGGAGACGACCAGGCCCACCAGGCCAGCCTCGGCGTGCAGCGGACGCAGCACCGGCATCGCGGCCATCGTGGTGCAGTTGGGGTTGGCGATGATGCCCTTCGGGCGGTCCAGGGCGGCGTGCGGGTTGACCTCGGCGACCACCAGCGGCACCTGCGGGTCCATCCGGAACGCCGACGAGTTGTCGATCACCACGGCGCCGGCCTCGGCGACCCGGGGCGCCAACTCCCGGGCGGTGCCCTTACCGGCCGAGAAGAGCACGATGTCCAGCTCGGAGTAGTCCGCGGTCGCGGCGTCCTCGACGGGCACCTCACCGTCACGCCACGGCAGCGTCCGCCCGGCGGACCGCGCCGAGGCGAACAACCGCACCTGCTCCGCCGGGAACTCCCGCTCCGCCAGCACCTGCCGCATCACGCCACCGACCTGGCCGGTGGCCCCCACAATGCCGATCCTCATGCCCCGGAGGCTACCCACCCCACCCCCAAAACCGGGACCCCTTTCCCACCCCCCGGGTCCCGCATCACACCCCACCCCCCGCTCCCCCCACCTCTCCCTCCCCCCACCCCCACTCCCACTCCCACTCCCACTCCCGTTGATCATGAAGTTATTGCCACGACACGCCGTGCCGGGTGACAACAACTCCATGATCAACGGCGCAGGAGGAGGAGCCGGGGGCGTGGGGCCGGAGGGGACTGTTAGGGGAGGAGGGTTCCCAGGGCGGTGGACTGTAGGTCGTCGCGGATCACTGCGGCGTCGCCCTCGATGACCAGGGTGAGGGCTTCCGGGTGCAGGTGGGTGGCCGCCGCAGCGGAGACCTCGTCGACGGTGGCGGAGAGCAGCGACTCACGCAACCGCGCGTGGTAGTCGTCCGGAAGGTCGTGCACCACAAGGGTGGTCAGCGCGGAGGCGATCGCCCGTGGGCTCTGCAACTCGACCGAGAGCTGCCCCGCCCGCCAGGAGCGGGCCACCTCCAGCTCGTCCTCGGTCACCCCGCTGACCTGGGTACGGGTGATCTCGCCCACCGCCTCCACCAGGGCCGGCGCGGTGACCGCCGTCTGCACGCCGGAGCTGACCGCGAACCGACCGAACCGCCGTGACGCGGCGAAGTCAGCCCGGATGCCGTAGGTGTAGCCGTGCACCTCGCGCAGCAGGTGGTTGAGGCGGGACGTGAATGCCCCACCGAGCACCGTGCCAGCGAGCGTCAACGGCACGTAGTCGGGGTGCGCCCGGTGCGGTGACGGGTGACCCAGACGCAGCGTGGACTGCACCGAGCCGGGCCGATCCACCAGGATGATCCGTCGACCGTCGTGCAGGGGCACCTCGATGGGGCCGCCCCGCTCGGCGGGGCCACCACCGGTGCCGGCGAACGCGGCGGCGGCCAGCGCGTCCAGGTCGATCCGGTCCAGGTCACCGGCGACGATCAGGGTGCCGGGGCGCAGGAACCACTCGGAGTGGAAGACCGTCACATCCTCCACGTCCAACCCGGCGACCGACTCCGGGTCGCCGTGCATAGGCCGTCCCCAGCGGTTCTGCGCGCCGAACAGGTCGGCGCGCAGCGCGGCGTCGGCGCGCGGGCCGGGGTTGGCCCAGTCCATCCGGAGCGCTGTCGCCTCGTCGTCGCGGACCCGGCGTACGTCGGCGGGGTCGAGCTTGGGCGTCCGGACCGCCTCGGCGAGCAGTTCCACGGCCGCGCTCAGCCGGTCCACCGGGACCACCACGCTGGCCTGGAACGAGTCCCAGTCCAGACCGGTCGACAACGCGGTGCCGAGCCCTTCGACGGCGAGCGCGTACGCGGCGGCGTCCCGCTGTGCGGTCCCCTCCTCCAACGCCTTGGCCAGCACCCCGGACAGGCCCTCCTTGCCGACCGGCTCCTGGCCCGCGCCCACGTCGAGCAGCAGCAGGGCCACGGCGAGGTTCTGCCCCGGCAGGTGCGCGGCGACGACCTGACCGCCGGCGACGGCGCGGCGGACCACCGGCGGGAACCGGTACGGGCGGGCGGCACCCGGGCCGGGACGGTCGGCGATCAGCGTCATGAGGTCTCCTCGGGCAGGTAGGTCAGGGTCACCCGGTCGGTGGTGAGCACGTCGGCGGCGGCCTCGGCGATCTGCTCGGCGGTGACCGCGAGCAGGGCCGGCAACTGGTCGGCGATGCGGGCCGGGTCACCGAACTGCGTGGTGTACCGGCCGAGCAGGTCGGCGCGGCCGTCGACGGTGGACAGCTGACGCCACCACCCGGTGCTGAGCAACGCCTTGGCCCGATCCAGCTCGGCGGCGGTGACCGGCACGGTGGCCAGCTCGTCGACGACCTCGGCCAGCCCTTCGGCGAGCCGCTCGGCGCTCACTCCGGGGCGGGCGGTGGCGGTGGCGATCAGCGGTGCCGGGGCGTGGGCGAGGTCCACCCCGTACGCCCCGACCAGGTCCGGCTGCGCGATCCGCTCGCCGTCGGCGAGGCGCTGGTAGAGCCGGCTGCCCCGGCCGCTGCCGAGGATGGTGGCGAGCACGGTGATCACGTTGTACCCCGGGCTGCCGAACGGGTAGCTGCGGTGGGCGATGTACACCCGGGGCGCCGGCACATCGGCGCTGACCGACTCGACGGCGGTCTGCCCGGTGGCGGGGACGCTGCGGCCGTCCGGTGCCGGCGGGATGTCGTCGCGGGCGGGCAGCGCGCCGAAGTACTTGTCGGCGAGCGCGAACACGTCGGAGGCGGTGGCGTCGCCGACCACGGTCAGCACCGCGTTGTTCGGCGCGTAGTAGGTCTGGTGGAACGCCTGGAAGGTGGCCAGGTCGGCGGCGTTCAGGTCGGCCATCGAGCCGATCGTCGCGTGGTGGTACGGGTGCCCCGGCGGGTAGAGCAGCGGCAGCAACCGCAGCCACGCGTCGCCGTACGGGACGTTCTCATAGCGCTGCCGGCGCTCGTTCTTCACCACGTCCCGTTGGTTGTCCAGCGTCTCCTGGGTGAGCGCGGGGACCAGGCCGCCCATCCGGTCGGCTTCCAACCACAGCGCCAGCTCCAGGTGCTCGGCCGGGACCGTCTCGAAGTAGTTGGTCCGGTCCGGGTTGGTGGTGGCGTTGAGCGAGCCGCCGGAGCCCTGGATCAGCTTCATGTGCTCGGTCTTCGCCACGTTCACCGAGCCCTCGAACATCAGGTGCTCGAAGAGGTGGGCGAAGCCGGTCTGCCCGGCCGGCTCGTGCCGGGAGCCGACGTCGTACCAAAGGTTGACGGCCACGGCGGGCGCGGTGCGATCCTCACTCACCACCACGCGCAGGCCGTTGTCCAGTCGGGACGTCTGAATGGGCCAGGGGTAACCGCTGTCGGGCATGCCCCGACGCTATCCGATCTCGGGGGCGGAAAGGTGACGTGCATCCGGCCGGTCGCTCGTTCGTCGGCGAGACGGCGGCTGGTCCGGCAGCTCAGCCTCGGTGCCCAGCTCAGCGCCGCGGAGGACGGGGCGCTCGCGTCCGACCCGGCGCGCAACCTGCCACCCGAGCTGCGGGTGGCAGGTCCGCTGGCCTGGCTGCGCGACCAGACCTACCGGGGGTCGCGTCGGGCACGCCGGGCGACCGCTCAGTCCGGCGGTTCGACCGCGGCCACGGTCTGATCCGAGGTACGCCGTTCCAGCACCGTGTCCGGGGCGGCGTTCTGGTCCGCCGCGCGGATGTCCGAGTCGTCGAGGATGGCCTCCGCCTGCGCTTGCGGGTCGTCGCTGCCCACCGCCGTCTCCTCGGGCAGGAGGTGGTGTGCGCGGGATTCCACCCGGTCCTGATCACTCTGCTCGTGCGTCATGGCATCCCTGTTACCCCGACCTCAGCTCCGGCACGCGATCTTCGCCCCCGCATCTTGGGACGACAGGCCGGGTCACCGCACCTGGTCGGGTACGCTGGCCCGGTGACGCGTTCCTATCGATGGTTTAGGCAGCCGGCTCGCACGCCGGTGACTTCACCATGAACTGACGTCACCACGGACCGAGCCGGCTGGGCAGGAGCTGTCGTTCCTGCCCTTTTGCGTACGAGCAGCCGGCTCGTCCCGGGCACCGGCCCCGGCACGGTCGGCGGAAGGATGCCCACCGTGACGACCCCGGAGACCGATCGGGTCAGCGATCAGCGGATCGACCGTGTCGTGCCGCTGACCACGCCCGCCCTGCTGCACCACGAGTTGCCCCTGGACGCCCCGCTCGCGTCGGCCGTGCTGACCGGCCGCCGCGCGGTCGGTCGCGTGCTGGACCGCGAGGACGACCGCCTGCTGGTGGTGGTCGGCCCCTGCTCGGTGCATGACCCGGCCGCCGCTCTCGACTACGCGCAGCGCCTGCGCACGGCGGCGGACCGGCTCGCCGACGACCTGCTGATCGTGATGCGGGTCTACTTCGAGAAGCCCCGCTCCACGGTCGGCTGGAAGGGCCTGATCAACGACCCGGGCCTGGACGGCAGCGGGGACGTCAACACCGGTCTGCGGCTGGCTCGGGCACTGCTGCTCGACGTGCTCCGCCTCGGCCTGCCGGTGGGTTGCGAGTTCCTCGACCCGATCACCCCGCAGTACATCGCGGACACGGTGGCCTGGGGCGCGATCGGTGCCCGCACCGTGGAGAGCCAGGTGCACCGCCAGCTCGCCTCCGGCCTGTCCATGCCGATCGGCATGAAGAACCGCCCGGACGGCAGCATCGGCACGGCCGTGGACGCGATCCGCGCCGCCGGGGTGCCGCACGTCTTCCCCGGTATCGACTTCTCCGGCACCCCGGCGATCATGCACACTCGCGGCAACACCGACGGTCACCTGGTGCTGCGCGGCGGGGGCGGCCGGCCCAACTACGACGCCGAGTCGGTGGCCGGTGCGCTCGATCTGCTCCGCGCGGCCAACCTGCCGGAGCGGCTGGTGATCGACGCCAGTCACGCCAACAGCGGTAAGGACCACCGCAACCAGCCGCTGGTCACCGCGGACGTGGCCGCCCAACTGGCCGCCGGCCAGCGTGGCATCACCGGCGTGATGCTGGAGTCGTTCCTGCTGCCCGGCCGGCAGGAGCTCGACCCGACCCGGGAGCTGGAGTACGGCCGTTCGGTCACCGACGCCTGCCTCGGCTGGGACGACACCGCCTCGGTGCTCGACCACCTCGCCTCGGCGGTGCGGGCCCGGCGGGCCACCCTGCCGACGACGGTGTGACCGCCGACACCGCGGCGCACGGAACACGAGCGGGGGTCGGCTCGTTGACGGGGATGTCGGTGTGTCCAGTGTCCCCGGGCCTCACCCAAATTGCCTTCGCGGAATACCGTCCGGCTGGAGCCGCGTAGTGCCACTCGCCGAGAGGCGACCTGCACACCGACACCAGCGCCGCCCCCGGCCCACAAGGCCGG